>JASHSD010000200.1 GCA_030036985.1 Bryobacteraceae bacterium | reverse complement strand
CCGCGGCGCCAGGGCATTCACCGCGCTGCTTAGCCTCACAATAGGCGCGGGCGCGCTGCATGCGACCAACCTTCTGAATCCGACCGCCGCGGTCAGCGTCACGTGCAATACCGCTACCGGGCCGGGCGCCGCCGCATCAATCACGGTAAAACCGGCCACAAGTCTCACCGGAACGAACACTATTGCGGTTACCTATGTTGCGCCGACCGGCGGTCTGACGGTCACTCCCCCTGCGACGACGGTCCTCTCGACTACCAACCAGACCGCGGGCATTATTTTCTCGGTGAACGTAGCCGCCGGTTGCGCGGGAGCTTCCACCGGCCCTGTGACGTTTCAATTCAAAGCCGCGTCGAATTCGGGTTCGGCGGCAACCGATGCTACCACAACCGTGACTGACACGGTTACCGAAACGGCCTCGGCATTATCGGTGGCGCCGGCGGCGGTTACCGTTACCTGCTCGTACACCTCCGCGAACGGAGGAACCTATACTCCCGGCTCTCCGCAAAGCGTTTCAGTCACCTCGACGGCAACCGGTGGCACGCCCTATACTTTGGACACAACCAACGATGGAAACGCACCGCCTTCATGGCTGGTAATCAACCCCACGACGCCGACTGGGACGGCGGGCGCGACTCCGCAAGCATTTACAATCGCGGCCGCGAGCGGCTGCAATAGCTATGCCCTGAACTCCAGCCATTCCGTCACTCTCCATCTCCTGAATGCACCCGCCCCCGACAAGCTGTTCACAGTCACATTACAGATCGTGCCCCCCAGCCCCCTCACGGTGACTCCGGTGCCCGCGGCGGCCAATATTATCCTGTCGTACGTAAAAGGATCGGGTACTACCGCCAACGCCAACGTCAGCGTGACCTCCACTGTGACGGGCGCCTACGTTTCCATCAACACCGCGAGCCTTCCCAGCTGGCTGACTGTCGATAATGCCTCCGGCACCGCGCCGTGGTCTCTTCGTTTCTCCACAACGTCTTCCACCAACTCTCTGGCGCCGGGCACCTATACCGCCACGGTTTTGTTCGATGTCTCCGGATATTTCCCACTGGCCGTACCAGTGACTTTGCAGGTGAACAACGCCGCGCCCGCGCTGTCGGTCAACGCCACCTCCGTGCCTCTGAATTGGACGATCGGCACGTCGCCGCCCACGGCCACAGTTGTCGCTACATCGTCCGACTCGCCGATCCAGTACAGCATTACGACAGGTGGGACATTGGCTCCCGTCGTGAGCGCAGCCGAGCAATCGGGACTCGCCTACAGCTTCGGCACCGATATCGCGGTGAGCTTCGGCTCATCGGCGTTCGCATCGGCGCAGCCGGGCGCCGTACTGACCGGAACCCTGACTTTCACCTGGGGATCGCCCGCTTCCACAACTGTTGTCACCTTTCTTGTCACGGTAGCGTCTCCCGGAGCAACGCTGACCGGCATTTCACCCGCGAGCCTGCCGACGGCAACCCCCGGTACACCCTTCACACTCAACCTGACGGGCACCGGATTTGTGGGAGGAACAAACCCCGCGCTGGCAACCAGGATCGGCATCGTCTCGGGCAATGCGATCGTCTCCGATACGAATCTATCGATCAACGTCATCAATCCGTCCAACATGACGTTGACCATCGTGGTGCCCTCGGTCGCGGACGCGAATCTGCCCTTTAGTCCGACCGGCAGCGGCGGCACCGTGTACCTCGGAATCGTCAACGGTAACACCAGCAACATTCCGACCGGACAAGCGCAATTCACGATAGGCATCGGGCCCATTATTCAGGGCGCGACCAGCTCGTCGTCGTTCACCGAAGTCACGCCGCCGACGCTTCCGACGTTTGCTCCCTATGACATGGTCAGCCTTTGGGGAGCAAACTTCTGCTCTTCGGCGGGCACCGGGTGCAGCAGCACACAGATCCTTGCCGGATCGCCCGACGCCCTCACTCTGCGCTATCCGACGACTCTGGGCCTCCCCGCTCCGGATACGACAGGCCGGGTTGTTTCGGTGTCGTTCTACCAGCACAACACCACGACACTTATCGGAACTGCGCCATTGCTCTTTGCGACCAACAGCCAGATCAATCTGATCGTTCCGGGCGCCGTTACCAACTTTACGGGAAGTGAAACGGTCGACATCGTTGCGAATTTCGGCACGGGGACAACTGTGCTGCACAGCGCGGCGTTCCCAATCAACATTGCCGTTTCCGATCCCGGCATCTTCACCGTCGGTTCGGATGGCGAGGGTTCCGGCGCCGTTCTGAGCGCCTCATATTCGCTGATCACGAGCGGTAATCCGGCCGGTATGCGGTCCACCGGGACGGATTCGGACACCGTGCAGATTTACGTGACGGGGCTCGGCGCGCCCACAAGCAATGGCGACAACAGCACCGCCGGAACGGGTCTTATACCGGCGGATTGCATCGGCGCCACGTCGAGTTCAGGGGAAAGCTATATGGCGACTCTGCAGGCGGCGACGGCGGTGAGCCCGGCGTTAACGAACATTGACGGCGCGGTGATCCAAAGCGCGCTGCTGAATACGGGCAATTTCCCGCCCTGCTTCACGCCTTCCGCGGTCGCCGTCACCATCGGCGGCGTTGCTGCGAATGTCACCTACGCCGCGTTCGTGGCGGATACAGTCGCTGGTCTCTATCAGATCAACGCGCAACTCCCGTCCTCTACGGCCGGGCCGTTCTACCCGAATTACCCCTCGACGGCTACATCGCTCGCCGGCGTTACCGCGCCGGTCCAATTGCCGGTGCAGGTCACCATCAACAGCGTGTCGAGTCAGAATGGCGTTAACATGTGGGTCACGCCTCGCCTGCTGGTGAACGCAAGCGGACTCAGTTCGGGCGTCCTGAACGCCACCGTCGGGGTCAATGCGACCACAACGATCACGGCGACCGAAGGCACTCCCAACTATCAATACAGCCTCACTTCCGGGCTGCTTCCGACCGGCATGGCGCTCGTTTCAAGCACAGGAGTCATCTCCGGAGAGCCCGGCGCCAATACCGCCGGTTCTTACACCGTAACGATCACCGCCACCGATTCGGCTACGACCCCGGTAACAGGCACAGTCACCTTCACGATCGTCGTCGCCGGCGGATTGTACATGACCACCACCGGCACGGTTCCGCAAACGGTCACTTACGGAACCGCGATCGCGCCGATCACGATCGCCGCAACCGGCGGTACGTACCCCTACACCTACACTCTGTCGTTTGCGGGCACGGGTACGCCGACCGGCATGTCGATCGGCGCTCACACGGGTATCCTCACCACAACGACCACGCTTCCGGCCGGAACGTATAACGTGACCGTGACCGCGACGGATTCTTCCGGGACCCCGCTGACGGGCAGCGCTAATTTCGACATCGTCGTCGCGCTGTATGTGACCGAGGCCGCTGGTTCAGGCGACAACCTCTACGTCATCACCGCTACCGGATACTCGGGCACCCTGACCTACGCGATCAGCGGCCCTGGCGCTGTCGCCGGCATGGAAATGTCCAGCAATGACGTTCAGGCAGGAGGCGCGACCGGTGGTCCGTTCTCCACCACCGTCACGGTCACGGATACTGTGACTCTGGCGCCCGGCGCGTCAGAGGAAGGCGTGGGCTCGGTGACCTGGTCCGCGACACCCTAAAGCCGACATCGGCTGAATGCGAAACACCCACGGCGGCGGGAGATCAACTCCCGCCGCCGATTTTCGTTTATAGCGGGTACGAATCACTTCTCGATCTGATTCAGCAGCGGAATGTCCTTCACAGGCTTCGGCGGCGGGATTGTTTTCAGATACGCGTAAATATCCGCCACGTCCTGAGCGGAAACCACTTTTTCGCTGAAAGCGGGCATGGCTCCCGCGGGCTTGCGAATATATCGGGCGATCCCTTCGGCATTCAACACAGGAGGAGCCAGCCTGGCGCCGGCAACAGTCCCCTGTCCCGCATACCCATGGCATTCATAACAACCGTCCTTCACAAAAAGACGTTTTCCGTTCTCCGCATTCTGCGCGAGCGACAAACACGGCAGCGCCAGAGCAATCACCAAATACTTCCTCATAAGGGTCTCCTGGCGTCGTGTCCAGGAAATAATTGGACACGCGACTTCAGTCGCGTTTCGGGGCGCCACATTTAAAGACGCGACTGAAGTCGCGTGTCCGAACCACATAGAACTGCCCAGTTATTTCCCCGACACTACACTACCGCGGCTGCGTGATCACGTCGATCAGCGCCGGTTCGCCCTTCTTCACGACTTCAATCGCTTTCCTGATAGCCGGCCCGAGATCGTTGGGATTGGAAACAGGTCCCGCCCCATACATCCCATAAGCTTTGGCCATAGTGGCGTAATCGATATTGGGATCGGTGAGGCCGGTGCCGATCTGCGCAGTGCTGATTCCGCGATTCGCGCGCGCCGCCGCATCCTCGACGTACATCAATTCCTGATGGTAAGCGCGGTTATTGTGCATGATGCTCAACAGCGGGATTTGATGATGCACCGCCGTCCACAGAACGCCCGGAGCGTAATTCAGGTCCCCGTCGCACTGGATATTGACGCTCAACCGGCCGTACTTCCTGTTGGCGAGCGCCGCCCCGACCGCCGCCGGAGCGCCATAGCCGACGCCGTACGCGCCGTGTCCACCGATGTAATGGTAGTGCTTCTCGAAATCCCACAACCTGGTCGGCCAGTTGCTGAAGAAGGGATTGACCTCCGACAGAAGCGACCAATCTTCGTTCCGGATCTGGTTCCAAAGCTCCGCCGACACGCGCGCGGTGCTGATGGGACTGGCGTCCCAGCCGTACGCAGCCTGGGCGATGGACTGCTCCTTCGTGCGTTTGGCCGCTTCGGCGAACTTCGCGCCGCGTTCGGCGAAGGCTCGTTTCCGATCATCGGTGATCAGCCGTTTGCATGCCTCGATCAGATACGGGAGCGTGGCTTCGGCATCGGCGGCGATCGCCACATCCACCGGTGCATATCTGCCCAAATCCTGATAATTGCTCTTCTCGCCGAGGTCTCCCGAATAAATCGTGATCAGCTTCGCGCCCTGCTTCGTGAGCGGCCTGCTCTCCATGCCCATGCGGTTGTAGGGCGTCATGGAGTGGGTCATATTCCAGAAATCCGGAATCTCCAGACCGAGGATCAGATCGGCGCTCGCGATGCTGCCACCGTTGTACAACGGATGGCTTGAGGGGAAATTCATACGGAAGCGCCGGTCCTGCACCGGAGCCTGCAGCAGTTCCGCCAGTTCCACCAGCAGCTTGATGGCGTTCGGGGTGCGGGCAACGCGGCCCGCCACGATCAGCGGATTCTCCGCCGCAACCAGCATCCGCGCGACTTCCGCCACCGCGCCCGCATCGCCCGCCGGCGGCGAAGGCATCACCAGCTTCGGAATCCGCGCGTTGCGCTTGTCCGCATCCGGCATCGGCTCTTCCTGCAGCACCGCGTCGGCGATCAGCACCACGGGTTCCATGGGCGGCGTCATCGCGATCTTATACGCGCGCACAGCCGATTCGGCGAACTGCGTCAGCGACACCGGGGCGTCGTCGTACTTCGTATAGTCGCGGACCATGGCGGCGCAATCCTGTACGCTGTGCGCCCATTCCACGTCGCTGCGCCGCCAAGTCCCGTCGGCGATGTTGCCCAGCACGATGTAGACCGGTACGCGGTCGGCGAACGCATTGTAAATCGCCATCGACGCATGCTGCAGACCCACCGTCCCGTGCGCCATGATCATCAGCGGCTTGCCTTCGATCTTGGCGTAGCCGTGACCCATCGCCACCGAGGACTCCTCGTGGCAGCAGGTCAACAGCTCGGGGTTCCTGTTGCCGCCGTAATTCAGGATGGACTCATGCAGCCCGCGAAAGCTCGATCCGGGATTGGCGCAGACGTATTCGAACCCCAGGGTCTTGATCACGTCATACATGAAGTCGGACCCGGGGCGCTCGTCGTG
>JASHSD010000199.1 GCA_030036985.1 Bryobacteraceae bacterium | reverse complement strand
TGCTGCACGAGGCCGCGCATCTGGCGCGCTTCGACGACTGGACCAATCTCGCCGCGCGCCTGCTGGGAGCGGCGCTGGCGCTGCATCCGGTGGCGCTATGGATTCTGCTCCGGATCGAGTGCGAACGTGAGATCGCCTGCGACGAGTGGGTGGTCGCGCGCACCGGCAACGCGCGCAAATACGCGGAGAGTCTGGGGCGAATGTACGAATTGCGGTGGTCAAACCGCGAAGTTCTTGCCTCCGGAATATTCGGCCGGGGTTCCCGAACCGTGCAAAGGATCGAGTCGCTGTTGCGCCGTGGACGCGACTTTTCGTCCCGCGTATCAATAAGCCGAGTGGCCCTGAGCACAATCGTGCTGGTGGTCTTGGCGGCCGCAAGCTCACGCGCGCCACGATGGATCGCTTTCGCGCAGGACGCACCTCGGCCATCGTTCGAAGTCGCGTCGGTGAAGCCGGGCGAGCCGGGAGCCCGTCGATTCGGAATGGGCGTACGCGGAAACCTGTTTGTGGCCACGAACACGCCGCTCAAGATGATGATCGGATACGCATACAACGTTCAGGCCCACCAGATCCTTGGCGGGCCAAAGTGGATCGATTCGGACCGGTTCAGCATTGAGGCAAAACCGGGCGCGGGTGTTCGCTTTCGGCCTGAGACGCGTCTGGAGAGGCCGATGCTGCAATCGCTGCTGGAGGAGCGATTCAAGCTTGCGCTGCATCGCGAGACCAGGATGGAGCAGGTGTATGAACTGGTGGTGGCGAAAGGTGGGCCCAAGCTGAAGCCAAGTACGGGCCCGGACAAGGACGGCAGGGAGGGCATTTTCGGCAGAGGATCTGGTGATCTCGCCGCGACAGACGCGCCGCTCCAACTGCTGGTAACAATTCTTTCGCAACGCTTGGGCCGGTCGGTGATCGATAAAACCGGCCTTTCCGGCAAGTACGATTTCACGCTCAGCTTCATGCCCGAGCCGACTCAGGAGGATTTGGCCCTGTTCGGCCCGACGCCGCCCGATGCGCTTCCGCCCGCCGATTCCGGCCTGCCGTCAATCTTCACCGCGGTCCAGGAGCAGCTTGGTCTCAAGCTCGAATCCGCGAAAGGCCCTGTCGAGGTTCTGGTGATCGACCGCGCGGAGAAGCCCGACGCAAATTGATCAACAGTGCGATTCCGCCATCGATAGCGCCGGGCGAAAGCCCGGCGGCAGGGCCGAAGCCCTGACCCCACAGAAAACGAGCGGCCTCAAAGCGCCTGACGCGTGGCGCGAATCAGCGCCTCCATGTGCGTCAGGTATTTCTCCAACGCGGCGCGTCCCGCATCCGTTAACTTATAATCCGTGCGCGGCAGCCGTCCTTCGAATTTCTTTTCGCAGGCGATGTAGCCGGCTTCTTCCAGCTTGCGCGCATGCACGCTCAGATTGCCGTCGGTGGTATCGAGGATCTTCTTCAGTTCGCGGAACGTCAGGCTTTCGTTCACCGATAAAGCGCTCACGATTCCGAGGCGCAGACGTTCGTGAATGATGCGATCCAGCGCGCGGGCGCCCGACCCAGCCACCACCGCCGGACCCGCGCTGCGGGCCTTCGCCGCAGCTTGTTTAGCCACCACAGCGCCTCGCAATCACCCAGCCGAAAACGATGTGAAACCCGCCGAACCCGAAGGCCAGTAACGCATCGGCGAAACGCGCGGGAATCAGCGTCGCCACCGAGCCGAGCGCGAGGAACGACATCCCCATCACCGGCACCACGCGCACCGAAAACGCGCCGCCCGACGTAATCCCGGCGCCGTAAAGCAGCAGCCACATGGCCGGAATCAGTTGCAGCATGCCATCCCGGTAAAGTGCGAACGTCAACAGCGCGCCCACGAAGACCGAGGGCGCCACCGCCAGCACGAATCGGCGAAACGGCTTCGAGAGCAGCGACGTGCAGTTGCGCGTGGCCTTGCGGTGCGAGAACACCAGGCCGATCGCAACCGCCAGCACCGCTTCGCCCATCCAGACCCGCAGCCACGCTCCCGGACTCGCGCTGAGGTGCGCCGCGAAGGCCGCGAACAGCGCCGTCGCGCCCATCAGCATGCCGCCCTGGCCCGGCACGGCTGTGAACGACCCCGCGTTCTCCATCGTGCTGCGGATGAAGCGCAGGTTGTCCATGGCCTGCGCGTGCAGACCTACAGGTTCCGAAGTTTCGGGGCGAATCGGCCGGACAGCCGCCATAGCCGGATTATACGGCGTTACGGAGAGCTTTGCAATATAAAGGCTGCAACGAACGGTAAATCCATTCGTCAGAAATTAAGCGGAGGGAACACGTGACGCGACTGTGTATAGTTTTTTTCATTTCGGCTGTAGCCGCGCCGGGTCAGGCTCCGGCCACGAGTGCGACCGGGCATGCGGCGACCTCCACCTTCCGATTTCCTCCGGTCGGACTGGCTCAGAGCGAAACTGCCGAAGTCGATGTTGCAAACACCGCCAGGGCAGTTTCCGGCGCTCCGGCGCCATCGTGCACAGGAACCGTTTCCTTCTATAACGCAGGTGGAACAATGATCGGGACGGCCACCAGCTTCACGGTCGGGAGCGGACAGATCTTTTCCGTAACGCTGCCGTACGATGCCTCCGGCGGCGCCGGATCCCGTATAACAGTTCAGGCGCAGATTGCCATCACACTCCCGGCGGTTGGGCCGGCGAACTCCACTTCGTCCGCGCCGCCGGCCGCCTGTTTGTTGGAGTCTTCGCTTGAGACGTGGGACACTGCGAGCGGCGCGACCCACGTTTTCTACGCTCGTCCGATGCCCCAACTGCTCCCCAATTTGGTTCACAGCCATCCCATGATTCCGCTGACCTCCGGAAAGGAGGAAAATTAATCATGCAAGTCAGGATGATTCCTTCCGCGGCATGGCTGTGCGGCGGGTTGTTCGCCGCGGCCCTTTTCCTGCACGGCCAGAACACAACGACAAGCGCGCAGATGTCCACAACCAGCCTTCCGCCGGTCGGACTTGCTTCTACCGAGACGGCCCAGGTGAACGTCGTCAATGCCGCTCCGGCATCGGCGGGCGCGGGGACCTGCACGGGTTCGATAGCGTTTTACAATGCCGCGGGCGCGATCATCGGCAGCGCCACCGATTTCAAGGTGACGACCGGAGAGATCGCTTCGGTCGCGTTGCCGTACGCGTCGGCTCAGGCCACGGGCGATGCGCGCATTGTGGTTCGCGCCGAGATCTCGCTGAACTTCAACGCGCCAACGGCAGCGGGCGCCGCGCCGCCGGCCTGCATGCTGGGCGGCTCGCTCGAAACCTATGACACATCGAGCGGCGTGACGCACATGTTCTTTTCGCTGGGAACGCTGGTGACGCCGCTGGCCGCGGTCCGCACGGGCGTGATTGGCGGTTTGCAGGCGCGGTAGGCGTGACGCGAGAGAGCGGTGTGTCAGGGCTTTCTCGTTGCCGCAGCGTCTTTGTGCGGTCAGTCGGACCCGGCAAAGCGACTCGCGTTCGACGTGGCTTCGGTCAAAGCGAACAAGACCGATGCTCCGCCGCAGTCCAACGTTCCTCTCGGTCCGGGCGATGTCTTCGCTCCGAACGGCGGCTTTTTCAACTCTTCCAATGTCCCTTTGTGGAATTACATCTTTTTCGCGTACAAGCTTAAGGGCAATGAGGCGCAACTTCTGCTGCCGCAATTGCCTGAGTGGGTCCGCTCGGATCGATTCGACATCCAGGCGAGGGCGGCCGGCAACCCCGGCAAGAACGATATGAGACTGATGATGCGGTCGCTGCTTGCGGACCGCTTCGGGTTGGCGGTTCACTACGAGACGCGGGAGGTTCCGGTTCTTGCGTTCGTGCTGGTGAAGCCGGGCA
>JASHSD010000198.1 GCA_030036985.1 Bryobacteraceae bacterium | reverse complement strand
TTCGCCGAACGGAAAAACCACCGTGTCGCCGGGAAAGACGCCGCGAACCGTCAGCATGCGTTCCGGCAGCGGCATGGCGTCGAGAATGGTCGCGCCGGTTCCGGACTTTCCGGTTGCCCCGACAAACCTCTCTTCGCTCCCCGTGATCTTGTAAGCGATCGGCGCATCTCCATCCGACGCGGCAGACAGCACCGCATCCTTCACCGGAGTTCCCGGCACCCACGAGAGAAGCATCTGCGCGCCCGTTTCCGTTCCGCACGTGAGCGTCAGCCGATAGGAATTCGCGGGAGTCTCCTGCAGAACGCTCACCGCGAACACCGATGGATTTCCCTCATGCACAAACCATTGGTCCGCGCCCTCTGCCTGCGACGCCAAAGCGCTGACCAACGCGTCCTGCGTGGCGCGATCGGGCACGGGCAAACCCGCGGCGCCCATGGCTCCCGTTTTCATCCTTTTCGCTGCCTGCGCGGCGGCTTCGGGATCGGACAGCACCTTGCTCCCCATCGCAACCGAAACGCCCAATTTGCTGAGAAGCATGGCGGCGACGCCCGGGTCCGCGTGGGCCGCGTCGAAGTGCTGCAGCGAGAGGCCGCCGTTCACGTGCGCGTCGTTGTGGCAGACCGCGCAGTACTTCTGCACCAGCGCTGTCTCCTGTGCCGGCGGCATCTCAGCCCTGGCGACTGACGCAACCACACAAACTCCAACCACCCACGCAGCACGCATTCGCAGCCTCCAATTCGGCACAACTATACCATCGGAAAGCGCCGAAAGTTCCCGATTTGGCCCGCAATTTGATGTGGCACAATGAGACCATGAGTCTGCCCATAGCCAGTGGTCCCGCCGAGTTGTTCTCGCGTCTCGACAACGAAACCGTCGAACAGGCGGCGTTGCGCGCGGGCGTGGTCACCACGACGCTCGACAGCGTCATCAACTGGGGGCGGAAAAACTCCATCTGGCCGATGGCTTTCGGACTCGCCTGCTGCGCTATCGAGATGATGTCGATGAGCGCGTCGCGCTTCGACATCTCGCGTTTCGGCGCCGAGGTTTTTCGCGGTTCGCCGCGGCAGAGCGATCTCATGATCATCGCGGGCCGCGTTTCCAATAAAATGGCGCCGGTCATTCGCCACCTCTATCAGCAGATGCCCGAGCCCAAATGGGTGATCTCGATGGGCGCCTGCGCCACCTCGACCGGCGTATTCAACAACTACGCGCTGATTCCGGTCAACCAGGTGATTCCGGTGGACGTATTCGTGCCGGGCTGCCCGCCGCGGCCCGAGCAACTGATCCACGCCATCATGCTCCTGCAGAAGAAAATCGCCGGCTCGGCGGGCGCGTTCAAACAAGCGCTCAATATCGCGTGATATGAAACCCGCCATCCTGCTGCTGATCGGCGCACTCGCGCTGTCGGCTCAGGATGCCCCGAAGAACTCCGCCATCGAAGGCATAGTGGTCAACAGCATTAGCGGCGCGGGGATCGAGGGCGCAAAGGTTGAGCTTTCCAATCGGAATCACAAGCACAACTACAACGAGGTGACTGACGCCAAAGGCATTTTTGTCGTTGAGAATGCGGCGCCGGGCGATTATATCCCCGTCATCCACAAAAATGGGTTCGTATTTTCGAGTGCGAATTTTGGCGGCTTTGGAACTCCAATCCACGTCCCGGTGGGTGGCGATACGGTTCGGCCCCGCTTCGAATTGCAGCCTCCCGGAACGCTTCGCGGACGGGTTCTGGGCCTCGACGGCAACCCCGCCGCCAACGTGGAAGTGGCGCTTGGGCCGTATTACTCTGCCACCACAAAGACCACTGCGGACGGTCGCTTTGTTTTCGAAAACGTCGAACCCGGCGCTCATAGCCTCCTGGCCGGCGACGAACAATCGCGGACGTACTATCCCGCCGCGGTCGATCCGGCGCTGGCGGAAGGATTTCAGCTTGCGCCCGGCGCCGATCAGGGCGGGTACGAGATCCGGCTGCAGGCGGTGATTGTTCATCGCGGGCATGGCGCCCTGCTGGACGCGGCCGGTAATCGCGTGACGAAAGCGCAAATCATACTTCGCGACCCGACCGCCCGGGACTTGGGCCTTTCGGCCAGCGGTCTCGGCTCGATGTCCGACGGCGTCACGTCTTTTGTTTTGCTGAACCGGCAAACCGGCGTACCACCCGCCCCTGTAAAACCGGCTGTCGTGAAGAGCGATGGAACGTTCGAGTTTCCGCGCGTACGCGAGGGAGATTGGTTCCTGCGCGTGGACGCCGATCCTCTGCATCAAAGCGTCCCAATCAGCGTTCGCAAAGACGTGGACGACATCAACATCCGGCTCGATTCTCCGTTCGACGTGCGCGGAAGGGTTGCAACGAGCGACGGAACGCCCCCTTCAAGCCGCGCCATGGTTTTCGTCGAGCTGGAGCCTCTCAACGGTTTTCCTTCGATAGGAATCGGCGGGGGCGGAATGCCACTGCAAATCAAAAATCTGACGCCCGCCCGTTACCACATTTATGCAATGCCACTGGAGAACTATTACGTCAGTTCGCTCATGGTCGGCGACACGGACGCGATGGGCCAACTCGTCTCGCTCAGCCCGGCGTCGGGCGAGATCCGAATCGTCATTAAACCGGGCGGAGTGATCGCCGGCAAAGTCGAAAACGGCGAGGGCGCGACGATATTGCTGCTGCCGCAATCGCTTGCCGCAGGCGAGATCGGTAAGCTGCAGACGGCCGGCGCTGACGGTGCTTTCCGG
This sequence comes from Bryobacteraceae bacterium, assembly GCA_030036985.1. Classification (GTDB taxonomy): domain Bacteria; phylum Acidobacteriota; class Terriglobia; order Bryobacterales; family Bryobacteraceae; genus BOG-234. The sequence continues at coordinate 6,303 of JASHSD010000198.1, read as the reverse complement.
CTTGCCGGATTGGCGCCCGGAGACTACTACGCGATCGCCGTAACCAATCTGGATGCACGTTCCATGCTGAACATCGAACGCCTGCGCGAGTTCGTGCGCGATGCCGCGTCCGTTCACATCGACGAAGGCGGTTCGGCAACGGTGCAGCTCAAGCCCCCGATCGAGGCGTACTGATGCGCGCCGCAATACTCGTCCTCATGGGCGCTCTGACGCTGCTCGCGCAAGATGCCCCGAAGACCGGAGTGGTCGAGGGCTCCGTAGTCAACAGCGTCACCGGCGAGGGAATCGAAGGGGCAGCGGTGCAGTTTCTCCCGAAGAACCTCGCGCCCGCGCAGAACCACGATCAATACCGCGCTGTTTCCGACGCAACCGGAGGATTTCGCATCGCCGACGTCAAACCAGGCGATTACACGCCGACGGCTGAGAAAACCGGGTTCTTCAGTGTGGGCGGCCCGATATTTTTTGGCGGAAATTCTATCCACGTTGAAGCCGGCGCGGAGTCGTCGGGGGTACGCATCGAACTGGCGCCGCCTGCGCGGGTGCGGGGCCGCGTCATCGACGTGGACGGCAAGCCCATGGCGCATGTACAGGTGGCGATCGGGCGCGGATACACCAACTACACGACCACAAACGACGACGGCATCTTCGTCCTCGGAAACGTCGAGCCCGGACCGCAGGGCCTGCTGACGCGAGCCAATCACATGCTGACGTATTTCCCATCCGCGTTGGATCCGGCTCTGGCGGAGCCGATCACGGTGCTCCCCGGCGAGGATCAGGCTGGTTATGAAATACGCCTGCAGAACGCCGTCACGCATCGCGTGCGCGGCGTGGTGCTGAACCCCGCGGGCAAACCCGAGCCGAAGGCGCTGGTGGAAATGATTCCCGGTTCAGGCGACGCCGCGCCCGCGCCACGCGGGGGACTCTTGTCGATGGCGGCGTCCGGCACGACACGCTTTTCCATAACGCGTCACGTGGGGGGCGTGGAACCTGAGCGCGACGACCCTGTCGTGGCCGCCAAAGATGGAACATTCGAGTTTCCGTCCGTGCGCGAAGGAGACTGGATTTTTCGCGTCGAAACGAACGATCTGGTTCACGGCGTGGCGGCCGTTGCCGTTCGCAAAGATGTAGACGACTTGCGGATCCGGTTGGATGCGCCGTTCGAACTGAACGGCAGCGTCACATTGAGCGACGGCTCTCCGGCGCCGCAACGACTTTTCGTCATGGCCAGGCTGATTTCCATTGACGGCCTGCCGGAGGTTGACAGCCCCCAGAGGAAAGACAGGGCACTGCATTTCGCCAACGTCGCGCCGGGGAGATATCTCATCCAGACGATGGCTCTTACAGGCAGCTACTACGTCGCGTCGGCGATGGTGGGCACGGTCGATGCAACGCGCCAGCCGGTGTCGCTCAGCGCCGCGTCGCCGCCAATCCGCATCGTTGTGAAATCGGGCGTATCGATCACCGGAACTGTGGAGAAAGGCGACGGCGCGAGTGTCCTGATTGTGCCCGAATCCCCTGCCCCCGGCGATATGGGCTGGCTGCTTAAGTGCGGCGCGGGCGGGAGCTTCGAAGTGGCGGGGCTGCCGCCCGGCGAATACGCCGCGATCGCGGTGAACAATTTCGATTTCCAGAAACTGCCGCTCCTGTCCGATATCGACCAGCTGCGGATCGTCATTCGCGACGCGACCACCGTGCGCATCGAAGAAGGCGCGGCGGCATCGGTCCAGTTGAAGCCCCCGATCGATCTCCCGTAACCCGGACACGCGACTTCAGTCGCGTTCTCAGTGCGTCCAAAAACCTCTTGCAACGTAGTAAAACATTGTTGCATAGTAGGTTCGCTGTGGAAAGCTCTCGATTCGCGAAGTCCAGGAGTCGTTGCCGGAATCGGAACGTCCGACGTATACGACGGTCCAGAGCAGCGTCTACCGGCTTGAGGAAAAGGGCGCCGTGCGACTTGTCAGGAAAATCGGTAACGCACATATCTTTGAAGCCGCGGTATCCCGGCACAAGCGGCCGTTTGGTCGACGATCTTTTTAGCGTGGGCGCCCAGATATTTTTTGGCGGAAATTCTATCCACGTTGAGGCTGGCGCGGAGTCGTCGGGGGTGCGCATCGAACTCGCGCCGCCCGCGCGGGTGCGCGGCCGCGATCAGCGTTGGATCCGGCTCTCGCGGAGCCGATTACCGTGCTCCCGGGGATGATCAGGCGGGTTATGAAACACGCCAGCAGAACGCCGTCGCGCACCGCGTGCGGGGCGTCGTGCTGAACCCCGCCGGCAGGTTCGTCAGATTCGCCGGTTCCGCGAAACCGTACCGCCTGAGCACCGCGCTGCGTCAAAATCTCTCTATGGAGCGACTGAACCCCCACCCTACCCGGCGGCGCGTCCTGTCGGTTTCCGCGGGAGCGGGCGCATGGCTTTATTTCGCCTCAAAGGCCTTCGCGGCCGGGGAATTCTGGAACCGCAAAGCCCCCTCAACCTGGAATACCGACGAGGTTATCGAGTTAACCACGAACTCTCCCTGGGCCAAGGATGTCCGCATCGATTTCAAAGCCAAAGGCAAAGACGCCGAAGGTGAGCGCGGACCCGACCCCGGTCCCTCGCCCTTCGGTATGAATAAAGCCGAAGGCGGGCGGACGGCGGGGAAGGCCGCCAACGTGGTCATCACCTGGGAGAGCGCCCTGCCCCTTTACGATGCCCTGCATTACAAGATCCCCGCCGACTTCATTAATCATTACGTCATCGGCATCAAGGATTTGCCCATCGTGGTCGATGCCGGCCCCGAGCGCCAAAGCCCGGAACAGCTCATCGACTGGCTGGAGAATTCCGCCACCCTGCGGGCAAAATCGAAGGAGCCGGTGCAGTGCGGGGTCGTCGCCACGTCCCGTGAAGGGAGCATGGTGCTGTTCGGCTTCCTTCGGGATTTGATCCCGTTGACCGCGAAGGATAAGGAAGTGCTTTTCACGCTGGATACGAACCAACTGGTGGTGAAGGCTGAGTTTCGGCCGAAGGATATGATTTACCGCGGCCAACTGGCGCTGTAAGTGGCGCAGGCACTCTGCCTGCCGGGCCGGGACTCGTCCCGGCCCTTGTCGTTCCGCAATCCCGAGCGCCCCCTGCGCTGCGTCAAAACAGGGTTTGCTGGTCCGGCGCGGCAGCCTTTTTCCGTTTGGCCCGCAGCGGACTGCCCACCACCCCCAGCACCTGTATGTTCCTCAGCGCCGACCGCGGCACGAACACCCGCTGATTGTTCGAATCCGGCTCCGGCGGCGTCACCGTGAAACCGGCGATATCCCACGACAGCAGATTGTTCGGCAGAACCCCGTCCATGATCTCGCCGTCCCGAAACTGCATCCGGACCCAGAGGCCCTCCAGCTTCGGGCGGGTCAGAAAAATACGGCGCGATTCCGCCTCCGCCTCGAAATCCTTAACAAAACAAACGCTCTTCACCTCTTCGTAGGGCAACAGCACGAGCGCCCCGTCGGGCTTGAGCACTTCCACGTTGTGCGGCTGTAAATAACTGAGCGGATTGACAAAACCATTGACATTCTCGCGCTCGAAGCGCCGCACCACCACCATTTTGGCTGTCGATCCGGCCACTGGACCTCAATCGCCGGAAACGCCCGTTTTACAAATCGATTCAAACATTTTCGCGGGTATTGTATCATTGCACGAAAGGCCACCGGAATGGCGGATAAGGGATTTACGGCTGAGTCGCCGATCTCGGGAGGGATACGGGCCTTCCTGTCTTTCTGCCGTATCGAGAAGGGTTTGTCGCGGAATTCCCTCGATGCCTACAGCCGGGACTTGGCAGACTTGCGGATCTGGATCGAGAGCCATACAGACGGTAACTTCCCCGATGCCGAGATCCTGAAAACATACGTTAACTATCTATATATACAGAAGTTAAGCAGCCGAAGCATCGCCCGTCACCTGAGCGCCATCCGCAGTCTGTTCCACTTTCTGGTGGTCGAAGAAACCATCGCCGCCGACCCGACCGAGCACCTCTCCAGCCCCAAACAGTGGAGCACCATCCCCAAATTCCTCAATCGGGAGCAGATCGAAAAGCTGATCGCCGCGCCCGATTCCGCCAAACCCGCCGGCCTGCGCGACCACGCCATGCTGGAACTGCTCTACGCCACCGGCATTCGCGTAACCGAGATAATAGAACTACGTCTGTCGAGTTTGGATATGGGACTCGGTCTCATCCGCGTCACCGGCAAGGGAAACAAGCAGCGCATCGTGCCGGTCCATGCCGTCGCGCTCAAGGCGATTTCGGATTACCTGGCAACGGGCCGTCCGGCCCTGCTGCGCGCCCGCACCTCGCCTTACCTGTTCGTCACCAATCGCGGCGGTCCCATGACCCGCCAGGCGTTTTGGGCCAACGTAAAAACCAACGGGAAGAAGGCCGGAATTTTCCACAATCTTTCGCCGCATGTTCTGCGGCACACCTTTGCCACCCACCTTCTCGAAGGAGGGGCCGATCTGCGCAGCGTCCAAGCCATGCTCGGTCACGCCGACCTTTCCACCACCGAAGTCTACACACACGTGGTCCGCTCGCGCCTGCGCGATACGCTCGACCACCACCATCCGAGAGCCTGAACCATGAGCGACTACATGTTTGTGCTCGAAAGCCATTTGGACGCCGCGCAGAACCGCGCGGTGACAGAGATCCAGCGCATCGCCACCGAAGCCGGCATGAACGTCTGGCTCACGGGCGGGGCGATGCGCGACACCCTGCGCGGCGCGCGCATTCTCGATCTCGATTTCACGGTCGAGCGCGACGCCGGCAAAATCGGTCGGGCGCTGGCGCAATCCTTGGGCGGCGAAGTTGTCGAGGAGGACGCACTGAAGCGCTGGGTTGAGCTGACGCTGCCCGGCGGAGTCAGGGCCTCGGTCGGCAACGCGCGCTCCGAGAAATATTTGAAGCCCGGCGGGAAACCGCAGATTGCCCCGGCCGGCATCCACGAAGATCTGACGCGCCGCGACTTCACCATCAACGCCATGGCGCTTTCGCTGAATCGCGGCTCGCGCGGGCTGCTGATCGACCCCACGAACGGCCAGGCGGATCTGACGAACCGCGAACTGCGCGGAGCCAATCCGTATATCTTCTTCGACGACCCGTCGCGCATTTTCCGCCTGATCCGGTTCCAGTACACGCTGGGTTTTGAAATCGCCACGCGCACGCAGTCGCAGCTGGAGAACGCGCTGATCGAGGAGTATCAGAACGCTGCGCCCGTTTCCGCGCTGGCGACGGAGATTCGCGCGTTGGCGGAAAGCGAAAACGCGGTGGCGGCGCTGGAGGCGTACGATCGGCTCGGCCTGCTGAAGCTGCTTTCGCCCGCGCTCTCGGGCCCGAATCTGAATGCGGCCGGTTTGGCGCGCTTCGAAAAGCTTCTCCATACCGTGCTGCCGCCGGATGCCAAAGGCGGCTGGCTGGCCTTTCTGACCGTGCTGACGGAGAAACTGGGGCCGAAGGAAAAGGCCGGGATCCTGCACGATTTTGCTCTGCCGAAGGCGGAAGCCGAAGAGTTCAAAAAGCTGGAAGCGCAGGCGAAAAAGCTGGAAGCGGCGCTGAAGTCGGCGAAGGTCACGCGGCCTTCGCATGTGTATGCGGCGCTGCACGGCGCGAGCACGGACGCGGTGCTGATGGTGCTCTACGAATCGGCGCAGCGCGTGGTGCAGGATCGCATCCGCGCCTATTACCAAAAGTATCTGCCGCTGGCGCAGGAGGTCACCGAGGAGCAGGTGGCCGCAACGGGCGTCAAGCCGGGCACGCCGAAGTTCGAAAAGGCGTTCCAGGCGATGATCGCAACGCATTTGAATGCGCGCCCGAAGAAAGTTCCGCCGCCGGAGCCTGAGGCTGAAGGGACGCCGGTGCCGGGGCCGCCCGCGCCGATGGCGATGGAACGCGGCGGCGCGAGGAAATAGGGTCAACCCGGCATCGTTCTGCGGGCAGAGATCGTGCGGACCGATTTCCGGATGCCGAGAGTGGTGTCTCGGAACGCCGCCCCAGGGCCTTTGTACAAGTTGCCGACAAATCAGCCGGAATGCCACATCCGCGAGCAGGGCGTGACACAACCACAATCGGTAAACGCCCAGCGAGAAGCCAGCTGCGTATTCCAGGGCATGTGAATAACGATTCCGGAGCGATGTGGATAAGGGATTCCGGGCTGATGTGAATAACGATTCCGGCGGGAAGCGGATGGAAAATCCCTCCTGGCCCGGAATCGTTATTCACATCCCGGAATGATTTTCTAAAGAAAGTTTCATCTCAGAGCGGGCGGCGCTGGACAACGGCGGGCG
>JASHSD010000197.1 GCA_030036985.1 Bryobacteraceae bacterium | reverse complement strand
CCGACAGGCGATTCCCGTCTGGTGGAATTCTGTATCGCCTTGCCGGAGGATCAGCATTTCCGAAACGGCATGCCCCGCAGTCTGATCCGGCGGGCCATGGCGGATCGTCTGCCGCGCGAGGTGCTGCTGAACCAGCGGCGCGGATTGCAGGCGGCCGATTGGATCGAGCGGGCGAAGTCCGGCCGCTTTCAGATGCTCGACGAACTGAAATGCCTCGAAAGCTGCGAATTGGCGCGAATCTCGCTGGATTTAAGCGGGTTGCGTTCGTTGCTGGAGCGCGTATGCCGGCCCGGTTTCGCCCCCTATACGGCGCCCCTGAACTACAATACGCTGCTCGGTTCCGCTTTTATGACGGGGAGTTTCATCCGCTGGTTCGAATCGTTCGGGCAGAAAAATTCACAGTTCCAATAATTCGTTTTGGCTTGAAAGAGGACGGCCGCACCCGCTATAGTTTTGATATACATTGATGCGTGGTATGGCTATGGGAGCAAAATCCATCGGAAACTCCAGAGGCGGAATGAATCAAACGGTCAACAAAGACAATTCGGGAGAATCGGGGGATCTGGCCCGACAGGGCAGCCAGCCCGATTTGAAGGTTTGGGTAAAGCCTGTGCTGGAACGTTTGTCGCTGAATGATGCGCTCACGGGCCCGTCTTCGGGCCACGACGGCAGCATGTTTTCCTGAATCCGAGGTTGCCACCGCATCGAATTGAGGAACTTTTCCCGCCGGGCCTGGAGTACCATTGCTTGCAGAAAGCCCTTTCAAGTACCGCGCGTTCGATCTGAACATCAGCTCCGAAATTGAGTTCGCCGATCTTCGCCGGGGATGCGGCGAGCCGGATGTCCATGTACGGCTTGGCCGCGTACCGGAACGCTTGGAGAATGCCACGGTTGCCGGCGTTTTCTATCAGGCCGCGCCACGGCAGTTGCTGATGCACGTCGAATCGGTGGGGCGTTTCGTCGTCACAGGTGGGAATCGGATTACAGTGGACGCCGCGCCAGGGGCGGACACAGAGATGCTTTCGCTGCTGTTGGCAGGCCCGGCGTTCGGCGCCCTGCTGCAGCAACGCCGGGTTTTGACGTTGCATGGCAGCGCAATCCGGACAGTCGACGGCGCGGTGGTTTTTGCCGGCTCGTCGGGGTCGGGGAAGTCCACCATCGCCGCGGCGTTCCACCGGCGCGGCTACCCTGTTCTGGCCGACGAGATCTGTCCAGTAGACACCAACGGTACGCTCAGGGTGCTGCCTGCGAACCCCTTCCTCATGCTTTGGGCCGATGCGGCGCAGGTGCTGGGCTTGAACGAAGCGTTGTTGCGCCGCGCGCGCAGCGCTCTGAGGAAATACATCCTCCCGTTGGGGGATGCGTTCGCCGCTGAACCCGTTCCTCTGCGCGCGGTGTATGTCCTGGAGCCCTCTAACGAGCGGAAGCCGGCTCTCCTGCGTAGTCACGGCCTCGCCAAGATCAGGCTGCTGAACACGGCTCTATACAGGCCGCACTTTGCGGAGGGAATGGGCGTCGGGAGACAACATTCGCGGCAGGTCGCCGAAGTGGCCCGACAGACAAAGGTCGTCCTGGTCAAGCGTCCCGGCGCGACGTTCCACCTGGAAGAACTCGTGGATCTTGTGGCCGCGGATTTTACGGAATGAGCCGAATCTTTTGGTTGGCATCCTATCCGAAATCGGGAAATACCTGGCTGCGGGTGTTTCTCGCCAATCTCACCAGCGAGGGCAGTCGGCCGGTCAATATAAACGAAATGCGGACGGGGGGCACTGCGAGCGATCGGAATTTGTGCGATGACGCCTTTGGCGTGGAGTCGGCGGATATGACCGAGGAGGAGATCGAGCGGTATCGCCCGGAGGCTTACCGCCATCTGACCGCGCGCAGCTCCGAAATACTGTACATCAAGATTCACGATGCATTTACAGTCGCCTCGGCCGGCGAACCGCTGGTTCCGCCTGAGGTAAGTGCGGGAGCGGTCTATCTGATTCGCAATCCGCTCGATGTGGCGGTGTCTTTCGCCGATCATCTCGGCTGCACAATCGAAGCGGCAGTCGAAAAAATGGGGTCGGAGAAGGCAGCGCTTTCCGTCAGTCGATCCGGACTCAAGGCCCAGGTGAAACAGCGCCTGCTTTCCTGGAGCAGTCACGTCTCCAGTTGGCTGGAACAGGATTTCATCCCGGTGCACATGACGCGTTACGAAGACCTGTCCCTGCGGCCGATCGAGACGTTTACCGCCATCGCCCGATTTCTCGGCTTGCCCGGCGACAGCGATCGCATCCGGCGGGCGGTGGATTTCTCGACGTTTGAAGTTCTGCGCGAACAGGAGCAGGCGCATGGGTTCCGGGAGAGGTCGCCGAAATCGCCCTCATTTTTTCGCCAGGGTCGGCTCGGCGTGTGGCGTGAAGCGCTCACTCCCGAGCAGACGGCCCGGGTTATTGACGATCACGGCCCCGCGATGCGCCGTTTCGGGTATTTGCCGCCAGCGGATCGTATTTGAAATACGAAATGAAAACCATTACTTTGAACTCGACAGTCAGCCTCCATCCGGGGAATGACACGGTGAACGTGGACGACGCCGTGGTCATCGGGAGGGAAAGCATCGGCGAATTCTATGGTGTGGAATCGATCGCCCGACGCATCTGGGAACTGCTCGCCGATGGGGGAAAGGTAGCGGATCTGTGTGAGACCCTGCTGAAGGAGTATGCGGTGGACCGGGAGACATGTGAACGCGACGTTCTGGACTTCCTCAACGATGCAATGTCTCAGGGGTTGATTCGCAGTTTGCCGCCGCAGCGCCAGGCTTAGGCGCTCCTCTCGTCACAAACAATCGCGGCGATTTCCTCCACATTCCCGGGCTTCGTTTGCCGACCTTCTCACACTCCTTTTGAAAACCCCACCACCTCTACATCGCCGAATTTGCCCAGCCGCCTGCTGTCCCATCCGTGCAACTCCGGCTGAGCGGCGAACCAACGCCGCCAGTACTCGACCGCCACATCGCCGCCATAAATTGCGAACCGGCCCGCGGACGCCAGCGTGCCGTCTGCCAGCGATCGCGCATAATCCTTGACCTCGGCCGGCGTCCTGAACGGAGGTGCGGTGAACGGAAACGGATAAACACGCCCCGCCACGCGATAGATCGCGAGATTCGAGTAAAGAAATCCGTCGGCAGGATAATCCGGCCGCCAGACCGGAACCTGCGCCTCAATAAAAGGACTGGGACAAATCACGGGCATCTCCTGTCCGCTTGACCATTGCCGCAGAGCGTAGGCCGCGCCGCGCCAGTCGGAAGGATGATGCGCCGGCCAGAGTTGCGTCCAGTGTCCCATTGAAATCAGAACGCCCAATCCAAGCGCCAGCGCGATCGGTTTCCAGTATCGGTCAGGCACGAAAATCACAGTCACCATGCCGGCTGTCAGAATCACGCCGGGCAGCGCCAGATAGAGGTAGCGCGTCACAAAAATGCTGTCGCCGCTGATGCGTGAAAACGCAAAAAGACTTACGGGATCGATCAGCCACCATCCCAAAATCAGCGCCGCCGAACTGTGGGAAACCCAAGCCGTTCGCGGCGGTCTCCATTTGAAAATCCGGCTCAGCAGAAAGGCGCCCGCGAGGGTGAGCAGGATCGCCTTAATCTTGAGGATCAATAACAGATCGGCGAAGCGCGGCGGCGGCACGACCACGTGCGCCGAAGCCTGCCGCAGCAACGACAGTGCGCGCAATGCCGCCGGCGCAACCGCGCAGACGACGAGCGCGAATATCGCGATTCCCTGCATCCATCCAACGCTTGTCCCAGCACTAGTCTCGCGCCGGGCGATGCGGAAGACGGCATAGAGGGCGAAGATCAGATACAACGGCCAGAAGACCAGGTGCACCCACCACAGAACCGACGCGGCGGCGGCGAACAGCAAGCCGTCCCGCCGTCGGCCGGAATCGAACCAGCGGACCTCCAGGAGAATCGCGATCGCCAGAACGAACGTGCCAAGGCCGTAAGGGCGGGCATCCGCAGCCTGGTAGTTGAATCCGCGCGAGGTCAGGCAGGCGAAAACGGCAAACCAGGCGGCGTGCGGATTAATCAATCGCGCGGCCAAAAGACCCACCGCGGCCAACGCGCCCAACATCGCCAATAACGAAAAAAATCGATAGCTGACCTCGGAAAAGCCCGCGACCCGCTCGGCCAGCTTCGGCAACACGTAGTAGATCGATTGCGCAACCTGCGGCGCCGCGCGCAGCGTGGGATCGTCCGCGCCGTGGTGAACGACGAAGTAAGTGCCCATCTCGTCCACCCACAAACTGGAGCGGAGAGGCATCACCCAGAGCCGCACAATGCAGCACGCCAGGGTCACCGCGAGCAGCAGATTGAGCGCTCCGAAGCGTTTTACGTCCACTACGGATTCATGGTACGTTAAACGACTTTTTCCAAAACGCGCGCGGGCAGCATCACCAAAGCCCAGACCAGCACCAGAACCGACCCCACGGCGATCCCGACGATCCGAAACGGCAGCAGGAACAACCAGACGATCGGGTAGAGCACGAGAGCCACCAGCGCGAGGGGCCAGCAAAGCGCCAGAAGAATGCACCAGAGCAGAAATTTCGCCATTCAACCGGTAATACGCTTCACTGCGCAGGAAAGATCGCGGGAAAGATCGAGCGGGAATGATTGAACCAGTTCGGCCTCCGGTGCGTTAGCATGAAAGGAGAACTTTATGCGGCAAACCGCGTTTCTGGCGCTTCTTGCATCCGTCTTCGGATCTTCCGCGTTCGCGGTCGATCCTCAACTCATGAATCTCGTCATGCCGGATGCGAAAGTCCTGGCGGGGGCGAATGGCGCCAATACGCGCAACAGCCCGCTGGGCCAATTCGTCATCGGCAAAGTTACGGCGCTCAATCTGGACCCGCAAGAGTTCATCGCGGCGACGGGTTTCGACCCTCTCCAGGACATTACAGAAGTACTGACGGCAAGCAATGCAAATACGACCCAGCGGGACAGCCTGGTGATGGTCGAGGGAACTTTCGACGTCCAAAAGATCGTTGCGTTCGTAGGCGCCAATTCGAAGGCTCAGGTGCAGAGCCTCCCGAGCGCGACTCTGCTGAGCTTCACCTCCAAAAACAACAAGACGTTGGCGGTCGCCTTCATCGGGAATTCCATCGCGGTTGCGGGCCAATTGGCCGATGTCCAGGCCGCTCTCGCGCGCAACAGCGGGACCGCGCCTCCGACCGGAATCGATCCCAATCTGTTGGCGGAGGTGAACCAACTGAGCTCGGCCCAGGACGAGTGGTTGGTCAGCAACGTCTCCCTGGCGTCCCTGATCCCGGCGAACGCGACCGCGAATTCGACCGGTCCGGCGGCGCAGATTTTGCCGCTTCTCAAGAACATTCAGAGCTTCAGCGGCGGCCTGGACTTCACCGACAACGTGGTGATGACGGGCCAGGTCACCGCCTCCGACGCGCAGAACGCGGCTGCCTTGGGCGCTGTCCTGAAGCTGGCCGTGACTCTTGCTTCCGCGGGCGCGGGCAACAATCCGCAGCTCGCGCAACTGGCCCAACTGCTCCAGACGATGCAAATCACGCCCAGCGGCTCCGCTGTTAATGTGACCCTGTCGATTCCCGAAACGCAGGTGGAAGCCTTCCTCAACCAGCTCATAAAGGCGCCGGCATCGGGCGCGAAGATCGCTCGCCTGAACCGCCGGACAACCGGCAACTAATTTGCCGCGTAACCGCGTACGCCTTGTTCTTTCGATCGCATTCGGCGTAGTGGCCGGTCTCGCGGCGATTGTCGCGATCATGATCCTGCGGTTTCAGCCGATCGCGCGGAGCTACGTCATTTCGACCATCGAACGGCGTTATCAGGGGGAGGCGGAGCTGGGCGGTTTTCAGATTTCTTTGTTTCCGGTCGTCCGCGCCACCGGCGAAAATCTCGTGCTGCGATGGAACGGGCGCAAAGATATTCCGCCGATGGTCTCGATCCGGCGCTTCACGGTCGAGTCGCCATTCGTGAGTTTCTTCCGCTCGCCCCGGCGTATCCACAAACTGACGCTCGAAGGACTTGATCTGCATCTTCCACCGGCATCGGAGCGTCCGACGATGCCGGAGAACAACTCCGAAGTTCCGCCGTTCATTCTCGAGGAAGTGATCGCCAACGGATCCACGCTGGAAACGCTACCCGCCGACGCGTCGAAGCAACCGCTGCGGTTCGTCATCCGGCAACTGGATCTGCGCACGGTCGGCCCGAATCTGCCGATGACGTTCAAGGCCGTTCTTGACAATGCGAAGCCGCCGGGTCTGATTCAGAGCGACGGCCGCTTCGGGCCATGGAAGCCGGAAGATCCAAGGGCCACGGCCGTTTCGGGGGGGTACAGGTTCTCCAACGCCGATCTCTCGGTATTCCACGGAATCACGGGAACCCTCAACTCGACCGGCAGTTACGACGGCGAACTGGACCGCATTGAAGTCCGGGGAGCGACCGACGTGCCGAATTTCGCCCTCACGACCGGCGACCACGCGATGCATCTGCAGACGCAATTCGAAGCCACGGTGGACGGGACGAACGGCGACACGGTGCTGCATCCGGTGCGGGCGACGCTGGGCAAATCGAAGTTTGAAGTCAGCGGCGCGATCGAGCGGAACGCGCTCGAAACGCACAAAGAAATCGATCTCCAGGCTAAGGCGCAGAAGACCGGATTGGAGGATTTCCTGCGTCTCGCAATGAGGGGCGGCAAGCCGCCGATGATCGGGAAAATCTCATTCCAGACGCAGATCAAAATCCCGCCCGGCAAGACGCCGGTGGTGGACCGGATACAGTTGGACGGCGCATTCACGCTGAACGGCGTGACGTTCACCAGCCCGGGTGTGCAGGGGAAGATCGCGAGCCTCAGCCATCGCGCGGAGGGGCAACCGAAGGCAATCAACGACGTGACGGCGGAGTTCGCGGGCTATTTTCATCTGAAGAACGCAACCATCATGCTGCCGCAGCTTCGCTTCGAAGTGCCGGGCGCGCAGATCAGCCTTGATGGCCACTATGGCATCGAATCGCAGGACATCGATTTCACCGGTACGGCGAAGCTGGACGCGACCGTTTCGCACATGACCACCGGCTGGAAACGACTGCTGTTGACGCCGATCGATCCGCTTTTCAAACGGGACGGCGCGGGGACGGTCCTGCCGATCAGCATCAGCGGCACGCGCGGGAGCCCCTCGTTCAAGCTGGACATCGGACGCGTGTTGAAGCGCAAATAGTTGCTATAATTCGACCAGATTTCTCAGGCTTGAGAGTTCGCCGTGCGGATGTGGCGAAACCGGCAGACGCGCCAGATTTAGGTTCTGGTTTCCGCAAGGAAGTGGAGGTTCAAGTCCTCTCATCCGCACCATCAGACTGAACCGCAGATGATGCCGCTCAAGGCGCTGCGAAACTTCGAGCGCATCGAGGACGCGGTTCAGGCATCGCAGGTTTGCGGCGATCAGGTACAGCACGTCGCGATTGCGGGGCTCCCGCGCCTCCAGCATCTCGGCCGCGGCCAGCGCTTCCCCGTGGCGGCCGCTCCTGCTGAGTTCGCGCACCCGGCCAATCCCGATTGCAACAGACCCGATTTTAACAGACGACGACAACGCCCTTCGATTATGCAATGCGGTTTTCATATTCGGGGAGCGGTCACCGTGAATTCATTGCCGCGTCATCGCCCTGCCACAGTTTTTCTTTAGTCTTCATAAGTGGCTGCCCGTGCATTTTCCCACGGCAACACAGGACTGCGGCGCCCCCACGCGCAAATTTGAAGAAAAACGCGCAGAATTCAAGAAAGAAGAGGAACGCAAAATGAGTAACAGCAATCGGCGTGAATTCGTGAAGATGATCGGCTTCACTGCGCTGTCGAGTGCGGTGATGAGTGAGACCATCGCCAAAGCGCAACGGATTCCGGCAAATAATCAGACAGGCACAATCCAGGACGTTCAGAACATCGTTATTCTGATGCAGGAGAACCGCCCGTTCGACCATCATTTCGGCACCCTTCAGGGCGTGCGCGGCTTCAACGATCCGCGTGCAATCAACATCAAGCTCCCCCTTTCGAGCGGCACAGGCAGCACCCCGGTCCCGGTCTTTCTGCAGCCGGCCGGCGCGTCCAACATCAAAGCGGGATTCGCCGTAGCGCCGGATTCCAACAACCTGGGCGGACCCGCCGACGGTGTGGATGTGGTTCCGCCGTACCGCGTGAATCCCGCGGACGCCAACCCCGGGCAGATGATGCTGGGTCTTACCTATTTCGCCGGAACAAGTCACGCCTGGAAGAACACTCAAACATGCTGGAACCTCGGGCAGCACGACAGCTGGGCGTCGGAAAACGGTTACGAGACGATGTCCTACATGACACGCGAAGACCTGCCGTACCACTACGCTCTGGCGGACGCCTACACGGTCGGGGACGCCTACCACTTCTCGCTCATGGGCCCGACCAACCCGAATCGCATGTATCTTTGGACGGGCTGCGTCGGCAACGTGAGCTACCTTGGGGCCGGGGGCTCGGATGGCGACGGTTACGGGCCGGTTACCGGCAACGGCCTGAGCCCCAACAACGCTTATTACGTCTGGGAGACGTTCCCGGAGACGCTGCAGGCGGCCGGCATTACCTGGAAGATCTATCAGACCTCGCCGGCACGATTTTCAGTCCCGATTTCGGAGACGGCACGAGCAACAGCTTTGCCGGCAACTACACCGACAATCCCGTGCTTTACTTCCAACAGTACGAGACGGCCGCTCCGGGCACGCCGCTGTACGACAACGCCTGCACCGGCACGCAGATCATCAGCAGCATTCCGGCTTCGTCGGCGCCCCCGTCGGCCTGGCAGACCTGGGCCCAGAGCCTGTTCGCCGACTTCGCCAGCGACGTAGCCAGCGGCAATCTGCCGCAGGTCTCGTGGATCATAGCGCCCGCCGGTT
>JASHSD010000196.1 GCA_030036985.1 Bryobacteraceae bacterium | reverse complement strand
GACGGCATGTCCAACTACAACAGTCTGCAGGTTACTGTGAGGAAGCGGTTGTCGCGCGGTCTGCAGATGCAGGCTTCTTATACCTGGAGCAAGGATCTCAGCGACATACCGACCGCCTACTCATCCGGCAGCGGAGCGAACAGCAACTACCCGGGCAATCTGGCCCAGCAATACGGCCCTGTTTCGTTCAACCGCCCGCAACGCCTTATCGTGAATTACGATTACCAGTTGCCTTTCAGCCACTCCGGAGGACTCGGAGCGATCGTGAACGGGTGGAGCGTTTCCGGCGTGACCACCCTGCAGGATGGCGCGCCGCTGACGATCACGGACCAGGACGCGGGCACAGTTTACGATCTCGGCACGTACGATACGGCGCGGGCGCAGATGTGTCCAAGTTATACCTACGGCCAGATCGCGACGTCGGGGAGCACTGTGTCGCGCCTGAACAGTTTCCTCAATCCGAACGCGTTCGCCAACGGCAGCAACGCGGCTTCGTGTCCCGAACCTGTGGCTCCCTATTCCATGGCGGCGCCACCCACTCCCTTTGGTCCCAGCCCGCTGCCGACGTTGTACGGCAATTCGGGTGTCGGCGTCCTGCTGGGTCCCGGCCAGTTCAACTGGGACATCTCGATCGTCAAGACCACCAGGATCAAGGAGAGGCAGACGCTGATCTTCCGGACCGAATTCTACAACGCGTTCAATCACCCGCAGTTCGGAAACCCGGCGACCGCGATTTCGACGCCAAGCACCTTCGGGCAGATTACGACCACGACCGTGAATCCGCGGCTGATTCAGTTTGCGCTGAAGTATTTGTTCTGACGGAGACAGAGACTAAGGTCTGTACTCCACAAGCTCTCAGGAAACCCAGGCCAGGCGGATTGCCAATCCGCCGGACCCAGAGGGTACCCCTGCCATCCTGCCCTACACTGGGGAAGCCGTGCCGATGCCAGAGACGCGACTGAAGTCGCGTGTCCTTCCGGGGTTTTTATATGATGGAGTGGCTCACATCATGAAACTCCGGTATTTTCTGGCGATTTTGTCCGTGGCGTTGCCCGCGCTTCACGCGCAGAAGGCGGCCGACTGGCCTATGTACAACCGCGATCCGGCGGGCACGCGTTATTCGCCCCTGACGCAGATCAACACGAAGAACGTGGCGAAGTTGAAACTGGCCTGGTCGTATGGCTTGAAGGCGGATTCCGATCAGCCCAACCCGCCGCGATCGAGCGGTTCGGAAGTCACACCCATCGTTGTCGACGGCGTGATGTATTTGCCCGCGGCGGGGCGCGTCGTCGCGCTCGAAGCGGACACCGGAAAGGAAATCTGGCGATACGAATTGCCGAAGGGAACTCCGGGAAATCGCGGCGTGACTTACTGGCCGGGCGATAAGGAGAACCCGCCGCGCATCCTCTTCACCACCGGTCACATGATGGTCGGGCTGAATGCGAAGACGGGGAAGCTTGATCCGGGGTTCGGCAACGAAGGCGAAGTGGATCTGGTTATCCCTTACACGGCGCCTCCGACGGTCTATAAGAACATGCTGTTTGTAGGCGCGAATGTCCCCGAGATCAACGCGCCCGGACTTCCCGGCGACACGCGCGCTTACGACGCGCGCACCGGCAAAAAGCTTTGGGAATTTCACTCCGTGCCGCGGGAGGGCGAACTCGGCCACGACAGTTGGGAAGGCGAGAGCTGGAAGGATCGCACGGGCGTGAATAACTGGGGTTTCCAGATGACTATCGACACCCAGCGCGACCTCCTTTATACGACGTTCGGCAGCGCTGCCAGCGACTTTTATGGCGGCGATCGCAAGGGGAACGATCTTTTTGCCAACTCAGTTGTGGCGCTGGACGCGAATACCGGGAAGATGAAGTGGTATTTTCAGGCGGTCCACCACGACGTCTGGGATTTCGATCTTCCGCCCGCGCCCGGCCTGATCGATGTGACGATCAAGGGTAAGAAGGTGCCCATCCTGGCGCAAACGGGGAAGGTCGGTTACATGTACATCCTGAATCGTGTGACCGGCGAGCCGGTATTCGGTGTGAAGGAGACGCCCGTACCGCAGAGCCAGGTCCCAGGCGAGCAGCTTTCGAAGACGCAACCGATTCCGTTGAAACCGCCGCCGTTCGGCCGCATGAGCTTCAGCATGGACGATTTGGTTACGGCCGACGATACGACGCCGGAACACGCGGCCGCGTGCAGGGATCTGGTGGAGAAGAGCGGCGGAGGGCATAACGAAGGTCCGTTCACGCCTTACGCATATCGCGCTCCCGGCGCGCCGCCTGTTTCGAACGTCATTTTTCCCGGCCCGATCGGCGGGGCCAACTGGGGCGGTACGGCGTCGGATCCGAAGCTCGGTTATGTTTACGTTTTCACCAATGAATACGGCAGCATCGGCTGGATCCAGAAGGAGCCCGACACATCCAAGGTTCCTTATCAGCAGGCGAGCATTCTGGGAAATCCGTTCAATTCGAAATTCTGGGCGTTGAAGAAGGATGAGAACGGATTGACGCTCGGCGCGCAAAGCTGGCCTTGCCAGAGGCCGCCGTGGGGACGTCTCACGGCCGTGAACGTCGCCACTGGAGAGTTCGCATGGCAGATTCGTCTGGGTGTGACTGACGAATTGCCCGAGGGCAGGAAGAACACC
>JASHSD010000195.1 GCA_030036985.1 Bryobacteraceae bacterium | reverse complement strand
CGAAGAAAGAACTCGTGTCGGCGGCGCGCTGGCCATATCCGACACAGCGCAGACAGTTTCAAATCCTAGACCACATTCAGGTGCGGCGGAAGATCGGGAGGAACTGGATTGCGCGATGCCCTTCGTGCGCCGCGGCGGATCGAGACCGGAGCGGCGACAACCTCGCGATCTCGGTCGACGAACCGCAGAAGTACATCTGCTGGGCTGGCTGCACCAAAGAAATGATCCGGTCCGCTCTGGGTTGCCCGATTCCCGAGAGGAAGGAGGCCCTTTATGCCACAGGGTAACGGGGTCTCACACAGACTGGACCGCGGAGGTCCAGTGATGGAGTTGGAACCGGCAAACTGGAAACCCCTGGAGATGCGAATCGGCGAGCGGTGCGCTGAGTTCATGTGGATGTGGCGACAGAACGACATTGAGTTTTACAAGCACATCGACACGCGGCGGTATCTGATCTTGGATGCCGAAGGACGGAGCTACCGCAGCCGAGACGGTGATCTCGTGGTTGTCGATTTCGCGGAAGAGCTTCGCAGAGTTGTGGAGGCGATCGATGTTTGAATGGTCTGCTGAGCTGATCGCGGCAGTCGGCGCCGGCCTGGCCTTTCTAGTCGCGGCTGCCGATGGCATCGCGAGTCGGCGAGGCGTTCGACTGGTTGCGATCGGTGTTGCGTTTCTGTGGCTGCCACTTGTCACCGAGGTACGGAGAGGGTGGATTGCCGAGCAGGGAGGGAATCATGAACGAATTGTCGTGCGGCGACCCCGGCGGGCCGATCGCGGTCCGAAAGTGGATCGGGGATGTGTCGGCGGAACGAGTTGGGCAGGTATGGCGGACGGAGGATCACGAGGCGCTCCTCCGGGCAATGCGCGCCGCAGATGAGCTCACGTTCGCGCTTGTTGCGCGGGCCAGGGGTGACGCCTCCGAAACGAGTTTGAATTCCCGCGAAAGGAACGATGTCCATGGAATCCGATCGAAGACTGAACCGGTGGGGGCTGACGTTCACGCCGGCGGTGATTAACCGGTTGCGTAAAGTCGCAATCTACGGACAACCGCAGTTGAGCCTGGAACACCAGGGTCGCGCTAAGCGATATGTCGTGCGCGGAGTGGAGTCGGGAGGAGCCACCGAAGAAGTGGGATACTACGTGACCTTCGCAGACGAGAACGGCGAGGCCCTGCCCTGGCTGCAAACAATCGATTCTCTGGCAGTCAATGGACCACACGCGGTTGTGATCGCACCAGTGGTTACGCGGATCGAGATGCTGCGCATCGCGAGAACGTACGAACTCTCCATTACACGCCATCGTCCTGTCGCAGTTGAGCTCGGGCGCCGTCCCAAACTCCACGCCGAAGATCTGTTTCGTGGCGCGCAGGGGTACCTTGCTCTGGAACTCTGGGGCAAAGACAAGGATCTCAGGGGGTGCGTCCGCCCACAGTTCTTCACGCGTTCCGGGGAAGAGATTGAATTGCCGGCGGGATTCGGTGACGCAGTGAAGGCAGTGACGAGTGGAGTGACTTGCCTGAACTGCTCACACCCGCATTACTCCCGGCTTGTAGAAACGCTCCTTCGGGAAGAAGGACCGGACTAATTCGGCGCTCCGCACAACGGCGCACCAAATACCGAATGGAAACAGCCGGCCGAGTGTGCGGACGGGATTCCCCCCAATCCTGCACCAACAGTGCAATAACCTTCGACCGGCGCTTTGAGTGCGCAGGAACGCGCACATAATACCCAACGCGAGGGTGTCGGCGGCGGTTTCGAATCAAGCTAGACGTCCGGCGTTGACCCCGGATGGAGGGTTGTCATGAGGATCGGAACGAAGTCTGTTTTATACGGCGCACATTGCCTACTGGTCCACCCCTGGTTTCTCGCCGTCGCGTGGTGGAAACTCTACGGGTTCCCTTGGGACGTCCATTTGTGGGCGTCGTTCGCACTGCATGACGTCGGGTACTTTTCAAAGGGTGACATGGACGGACAGGACGGGGAGACGCACGTGGAGCTTGGCGCCAGAATCATGGCCTTCCTCTTTGGTGAGTACTGGGGCGCCTTTACTGCCGCACACTCCCGATATTGGGCGAAGCGGAATGGCCGGCCATTCTCCCGGCTTTGCGTAGCCGACAAACTGGCATTTGTCCTCACACCGGCCTGGTTGTATCTGCCGATGGCGAAGGCAACTGGCGAACTGTCCGAGTACATGCTTCGAGCGAAGGAACGACAAGCCGGCTGCGAACACTTCACTGCCATCGAATCTGCGCAACTCAATTCCCCAGACGCGCGGGAATGGTTGAGAGGCCTGAAGAGCTATACCCGCCGATGGGTCGAAGAGCACCGCGACGGCGGGGCAGATCATTGGACGGTGACGGTCCCGGCCGTGACTGTTCAAGTTGCCGACGGCGGCTCGGGTCGCTGAGAAGTCGCGTCAGGGCATATCAGATTACGGGTCATAGACAGGTGTACACGAGCCGACCTCGTGCCCTCCGCCAGGGCAGACGATATTCGAAGTCGTGGCGTGGCTTTTGAAGCTGAAGGAGACGCACAATGGCAGAACGAAGTGTCAACAAAGCTATTCTCGTTGGTAGAATCGGCGGCGACGCTGAAACCAGGTATACACAAAGTGGTACCGCTGTTTCGCGGTTTTCTCTGGCGATGAACCGGCAGTGGAGAGACTCCGAAAAACAGGTGCACGAGGAAACGGACTGGATCTACGTCGTGCTCTGGGAAAACGAGAATCTTGCCGCATATTTAACCAAGGGCGCCAAACTATACGTAGAGGGACGCATACAAACTCGGTCGTACGACGACAACGAGGGAGTGAAGCGACACGTCACCGAAGTAGTAGCCGAGAGCATCGTGTTGCTCGGAGGAAACGGCAACGCAAGCGCGAACGGGGCGAACCGGGAAGAGAAATCGCGAAGCCGTCGACGGCAGAGCAAGCCAGCAAACGCTCACGGCGATCATGAGTTCGGTCCGGAACGGCAGGGTCTTCAAGACGATGACGTGCCATTTTAGAACCAATTTTCCCGCTGGCCCTCGCGGGGCGCACGACATGACTCCATCGATGATTCTCCGGCCCTAATTCCGGCGATATGATGAGCGATTGAGACTGATCACACTGAACATCTGGGAGGGGCGCCGCGGTCCTGACGTAGTCCGGTTTCTATGGAAGGCGTCGGCGAATACTGACATATTTTGTCTCCAGGAGGTTTTTCGCCCGGTAGCATCCACAGAGCTGCCCGCGAAGACTTTGAGTCACGACCTGGCCATCGACGCCTTTGAAGATCTTAGATCGACACTTGGAACATTCAAAGGTCAGTTTGATGCCGCGATGCAAGGACCAGACTCTCGCGAAGGGCGTGGAGGAGAGTTGGCGCTCCGTGGTTTAGCACTGTTTCATCGACGCAGCGCCAATGTGGTAGACGCCGGGCGTCTTTTCGTATTCGGCGAGAAGATCGGCGATATTTGCGATGGCATCGCGGCAAGAAACATGCAATACGTGTCGATTCGGGAAGGAGAGCGGCAGTTTTTGATCTGTAACTTTCACGGTCTTCATATTCCCGACAATAAGCGCGATAGCATTCACAGGACAAAACAGTCGCAGAATATAATCACGTTCTTGGAAGGCCGCAAGCAACGAAGAGAGGAAGTGATTTTGTGCGGCGATTTCAATCTTGATTCGAACACCGTGGCCATTCAGATGCTGGAGGCGTTTGGATTGCGCAACCTAAATAGAGAGGTTGGCTTTCCGCCAACCAGGACGTGCCTACGCGGTTCTAAGCCGTCAGATGCGCCAGACTACGTCCTCGTTTCACGCGGACTCGTCGCTGAATCGCTTGAAATCATGTCCGCGGTAGTTTCCGACCACGCACCGTTGTCGTTGGTATTTTCGTGACAGTGTCAACTGTCGAGCCCTTATGTGCCGGGAGGGCGGGTCCAGTCTCCTTTACCGAAATCCACTCGGATCGCCCTCGGCATGCCATCGACCGTTGTGGCACAGTCAGAAGCCGACTCGTACGCCGCAGCGAGCAGCTTCACGCCAATAACATGGTCTTCCACTGGTGATAGGCTAGTCTGCTTATCTGGCATCGCCACCTGCTTGAGGAAGTCAATCGCTGGGGCTTCGTCGTTCTCGCAGTATTCGTCCACTCCAGTGTCTGCTGCATGTAGAGGTTGGTTACTGACGGTCAGTGTCGCTTGGCTGCCGAGCGGGGTAAGGAACTCCTTGCATAAGACGGTCAACTCCTGATGAGCTGACTGGCCGAGACCTTCTCCATCGCCGTCGACCATCTTCGCTATTCTCCTGAGCTCAGCCCACAGAACCGGTCCTTGGGTGAGGGCCAAGTAATCTATTTTTGTCCTATGCTCGCTAGAAGAAGATCTTCGCGAAAATCCCTCGTGCAGCAGGGAGTAGAGGATAGATGCGCGCTGGCGATTCTGTTTGTCGCATAGTCTCACCATAAGGTTAGAGTTGATATCGCCGAGGTCGCAGCCGTCTCCTAACATTCTCTTATCGGCATCGAATAGTTTCTTCGCAGCCGCAATGCCGTATGTAGCGACTGCGTCGGCCGGGCGAAACACGGACGCGACCACCCAAGCATGGGAGATTGGCAGCGGCGAGTCGTCTGTGGAAACATGTCTCATCAGCCAGGGAACGATATCGAGAAGGTGGTAGCCGGTGTGTGTGAGCTTTCCTCCCGAACGATAGCTGTACTTCTCATACTCGTCGGGGAGCAGCCACCAACCGTCTCCGGTTGAACAAACTACGTTGGTGACCGGACATCCTGTTCTCTCGTACACCTTCCGAATGGTCTGCCCAAGTTCTCGATACACCGTCTGGTATCTCTTCTGTGCACCGAGGATAAATGTCAGCGGCGGTCTCCCGTCGGGTCTCGCCATTTTGAGCAGCTCATGGAATTCGGCGACAATTCTCCTTGACTGATCCGCTTTAAAATGGGCGCCTTCGGGAAACGTTAACGGCTTCTCGACGAGCAGCGGTATTCCTCTAGGGAGTGCCCATTCTGCGTAGCGCCTATGGTATCGGGGCCGCGTGGCGATCATGCACGCATCGAACTGCCTCCTCTGGTGTTCCTCCGACAGCCGCGCTATGGCATTGTTTCCGTCCGGGTCCTGCTCCGGCTCCGGGAGTTGTATGAACCAGGGATCAACTGGCGCACCTGGCGGCCTGATGCCGGGCTCGCTCAAGTCCGCGACATGAAGTGCCACCATGCGTCCGGTTTCGGCGATGAATTTCCTGATTCCAGGCAGGTGCGCCGCTCGCGCATGGACTCCGCAGCCAACCAACAACACATTCAATGGCGGTGCTTCAACGGTTGACGTAACGCCTCGGCCCTCGCTCAACATTCTCGCATCGCACTCGCCACTGGGTGGCGACGATCAGCCGAAGTCACCGACGACTCGAAGGATTCCCGCAAAGCAGTTCGGGGAAACGCGGTCTTAACGGCGGCCCAGCATCGGCCACCTCGTGCTTTCTGGAGGACCAGTGAAAACGCAGCAACCGAAACAGCGGGATGCTTGGCGTCGCCGCCGTGAACAGTACCTTCGTGACTCGGGCCGGCATCTTGAGTTGATCAGGGAAGGCTATACGTGCGGGCACCCTGCGGAGGATTGGGCTGTGATCGTGGGACGCGGCGAGCGCACGGCTTTGGAGCGACAAGTTGCTGGCGCACGACTGTTCGTGGTGGGGAAAGACTTGAACGCGGCCCAGGCTGGCGCAAAGGTCAGCCACGTCGGAGCGAAGGGTTCGACGGAAAACACGGACCCGCACTACAACCCAAGGCCACAGGGAGGAAGTTCAGCAGCATGAAATTAGCGGACTCGACCAGCCGTGATGTCGCGATCAGGGAAGCGACGATCATTCAGTACATCGGCCACGTACACGGGATGGCGAAGCAGTTACGGCTGCGCGTTCCAACGTGCATCACGTTTGATGACGTGGTCGGAGCCGGCACGGTCGGCTTGATTCAGGCGGTGGACCGCTTCCAGCCTTCCCGCGGGCTCCAGTTCGGAACCTACGTGAGGCACAGGATACGGGGCGCGATGCTCGACTTCCTTCGCGGAGAAGATCCGCTCTCCCGGACGGAACGACGGCGAATCCGAGCGGCTGAGGCAAACAATGCCGCGACCGGCGAAAAAACCGCGTCAGCGACAATCAGTTTGG
This sequence comes from Bryobacteraceae bacterium, assembly GCA_030036985.1. Taxonomy (GTDB): domain Bacteria; phylum Acidobacteriota; class Terriglobia; order Bryobacterales; family Bryobacteraceae; genus BOG-234. The sequence goes on along the minus strand of JASHSD010000195.1, from coordinate 1,216 downwards.
ATTGGCTTCCGGCACAGGATTTGCGCAAGGTGTGTCCCCGTGCGGGATGCGCCGCGTCGCAGTTAGCGGATCGGGCTGATCTGAGACGCGCCAGGCGCGTGCTATCAGCGAGAGAGAACCGCGTCATCTCGCTGCTCTATGAATTCGACTGGAAGAACCGCGACGTTGCGTGGGAACTGGGCGTTAACGAGAGCCGCGTCTCCCAGATCAAACGTGTGGCGCTTGCGAAACTCCGCGCGGGGCTTGCGGGAGCACGATAGCGTGGGGCCGATCGCGACATTTCAGCGAGACCCGACCCGCGACTACGAACTCTGCGGAAGGGGGAGACTGTTATCTGACGACTCACCCGTACGCCGGTTCAGCTCTCGAAGCCATTCTGCTTTGTTTTTGCCGTGAACAACGCGGCCGAGGAATCCGAGTAATTCGCCGACAGTGTCGCGGTTGTGCCGGATTTCCTGGCGGGTTGTCTTCGCATATTGCCACACCCAGTGCTTAACATCCGCCGGCTTCTGGAAGACGTAAGAGGCGTGACCGGCTTGTGGCACCTCAACAACGACAGCCTTCTCGAGATCGAAGATGTATTCGTCGCGGAACACGTACATTGTCCGCGCCCTCTTGCTGAGGTGTTCGTAGTAATACGAATCATAATCGGGACGCCAATTGATCTGTGCGACATCAAAATCGCCGGGCAGCCCAAGCCCCGAGCAGATGCGTTGCAACTCGTCGCGCTCCGTAGGGATTTCCACGACGTGCGCGCGCAGACGGTCGATTTGTTTCCAGCATTTGCCAAAGCGCGTGTGAGTGCAGCGCGCTTTCAGGATCTCCTGCTCGAGATCATCAGGAATGGTAACTTCCGTCCGGCTTGGAAGCGCGGTCTCACACTCGATCAGCTTCCATTCGCCGCCGCGCTTCCGATAGTGGCCTGAACGAATAAAATCCGCCGCCACCTCGACGGTTGCCGAAATGAGATGGCGCCATCGACTCCACGTCGGGTCCCATCGGAGAGGCAGCAATTCATGGTCGAGGAGTACTTCGATCTTTCGATTGCGGTCGCGAAGGATTGCGTAGTCCTCAAAAAAATGCCTCGTCGGGGGAATCTGTGGGTGATTTGACTGCTTCAGCGGGATTGATGACGGAGGAAGATTCGGAGTTTCCGGCAGGTCGCATCGAAGGAGCGCTGCAGCAGTTCCTCTGATTCCATGGCGTAGACGAGCGG
>JASHSD010000194.1 GCA_030036985.1 Bryobacteraceae bacterium | reverse complement strand
AACCGCCTGATCACCTATCGCTATTACGGTTACCCCGACGACTTCATCTTTCAATACCAGAAAGCCGTGGGACAGGTGACGCGCGCCGACATTCTGCGCATGGCCAAGCAGTATATTGACCCTGCGAAATTCGTGATCGTAGCCGTAGGCAATCCGAAGGATTTCTCCACATCTCTGGCTTCGCTCAATCTCCCGGTCACCGATCTCGATATCGCCATTCCCGCGCCCAAGGCTGCGTCGACGCGCGCCCAAGGCGTCAGCGGACCCCCGCAGCCCAAAGGCGCGGCCCTGCTGGCGAAGATGTCGCAGGCGATGGGCGGCGAGGCGAAGCTGGCGGCCATCAAAGATATAACGCAGAAGGCGAACCTCAATCTCGCCGCCGGCGCCGGGGGCCTGAAACTCAGCCAGACCGAACTGTGGGTTGCGACAGGCCACTATCGCGAAGAGAACGTGCTTCCCTTCGGCAAGGTCGCCACGTATTCGGACGGCAAGGCAGGCTGGGTCTCTTCGCCGCAGCGCACCATGACGATTCCGGACGCAGAACGCAAGCAGGTCGATTTCGAACTCTTCCGCATGTGGCCGCCGCTGATGGCGAGCGCCTCGGACCCGAACCGCACGATTCAGGATGAAGCCAACGGCGTGGTGCGGATCTCCGACAAGTCCGGCAACGCCCTGCTGATCACCATCGATCCGGCCACCGGCCTGCCTCAGAGCGAGCATTATTCGGAGCCCGGAACTCCCGGACAGGACGTGATGGAAGTCTACTCCGACTGGCGGGAAACCAACGGCGTCAAACTTCCGCATAAGATCGCGATCGCCCAAAACGGCAAACCTTTCGCCGATCTCACGGTGGACAGCATCGCGTTCAATCAGGGCCTCACGCCGGAGCAGCTTGCGAAAAAGCCATGACCCGACGTGTCTTCGCTCTGTCGCTCGCGGCCGGCGGCCTTCTCGCCGCCGAGACGTCGAAGGACCGCGCCAAACGGGTGATCGATCAAACCATTGACGCTCTGGGCGGCGACGCCTTTCGCCACATGAGCACCAGAACGGAAACAGGCCGCGCCTATACGTTCTATCGGGACAAACTGACCGCCATGTACCCGGCGCGCATTTACACGAAGTATCTCGAACCCGACGGCAAATCGCCGATCTATGAAATGCAGCGCCAGGCGCTCGGGAAAAAAGAGGCGGATACGATTCTGTTCACCACCAATGAAGCTTACGAGGTGAACTATCGAGGCGGAAGGCCGCTCCCGGCGGACCGGATCAAAGAATTCCGCGAGAACACCCTGCAGAACATTTTTTACATCCTGCGCGAACGCCTTTCCGAGCCCGGCATCGACTTCGACAGCGCGGGCGCCGACGTGGTGGAAAATCAGCCGGTCGAGATCGTTGACTTCTTCGACGCCGCGGACCGGAAAATTCGCGTGTGGATCAATTCCGATTCCTTCCTGCCCGCGCGGCAGCGCTACTATAGCTGGGATCCGACCATCAACGACCATCACGAAGAAGTCACCCACTTCACCAAGTACCGGAAAGTGGGCGCGATCATGTGGCCTTACGAAGCCCAGCGAGACCGCGACGACGAAAAGTATTCGCAGCTGTTATCCGACCAGGTGACCGTGGACGATCCGCTCCCCGACAGCCTCTTCCAATTACCCAACGGCATCAAAATGCTCACGAGGTAGGGCAGGTTGTCAGATTTTCCAGCCTTATTGTGGGGCCGGCGCTTCGGCGCTGCAGCCGCCCTTCCGGGCGGCCTGGAGTCACGCAAATCCGGGGGTTAGCCTGTGTGTCCGGAGCGGTGGCGCAGACGCGAGCGTGTCAAGTATCAGGACATCCTTTACACGCAGTCTCGATACATCCTTTACACGGGCGCGGAGATTTCGAGCTTCCATTTCCTCATATGGGAAGGACGTTTGAGCATCGCGGACGGGTCCTGTCAAGACCGGCCTGAGGCCGCCGGAGGGGAGTCTTGACGGGTGGCCGCGATGCTTTACGCTCGGTTGAGAGGAAATGGAAGCGCGCCGGCCTGCGTGTAAACGATGTCATGAGACCGTGTGTAAAAGGATGTCATGAGACTGTACACGCTCGCGTCTGCCGCACCGGCACTCGTGCCGGTGCTTTTCGCCTCGAGCATGTGAGAACCCCGGGTTAGGTAGTGGTTTCCGTCGCTCTCGGGTCGGGCGGAATCCATGCGGCATTGGATTGGGCAATCCGCCTGGCCTGTGATGACGAAACGCTCTGAACCGGAATCCTTTATGACAGCGCCGGCGCTTTCAACCCGATCCCGGATATCCTCCGCGCGCGCGATTCGGTCATCAGCACCCCCAGCAATCGCGCCGCATCGCGGGCGCTCAATCCGCCGCCATGGACATTCGAGATGCAGTTGCGTTCGGCATCGCGGCGGCCGGAGCGCGGCTCCCATGTCAGATAGATGCCCAGACTGTCGGGCGTACTCAACCCCGGACGCTCGCCGATCAGCACAACCACCATCGAAGCTCCCAGCGCGAAGCCGATCTCATCGCCCGCCGCCACGCGCCCGAAGCGCACCAGCGCGAGCGGCGCGCGATTCCACGCGGCATTCCACGAGCCATCGAGCATCGGCCTCAATTCTCGAAGCACAGCCAGGGCATGATGGTGAACTGCGAGCGCCGATAACCCGTCGGCAATCGCGAACGCAACGTCGAACGGCCCATGAATCGGCGCCAATATCGCCTTCGACGCCTCACTGAGCCGCCGTCCGAGATCGGGCCGGCGCAGATACTCCGCGCGATCCCGCGCCGCGCTTTCGAGACAAACGGTGGACCATCCCGCGGCTTCGCATTCCGCGCGCAGGCCGGGAACGTCCAGCGGAAAATGCACGGCATCCCGCGCGCGGGCGTGCGCCAGCCCGAAATCCAGCACTTCGCGAATGGGAAGACTGTTGCCCGCGCGCCCCAGTCCCACGCGCGCGGCGGTAAAGCGGCGCAGATCCTTCATGCGGATGCGGCCAACAGGCTCATCGCGCGCGGCAGCTCGCGCCGGTTCTGCTCGAACCACTGCTCGAACTCGGGCGCCGGCCGCAGCCCCAGCAGCGCGCGCAGATAGAGCGCATCGTGGAACGACGTGCTCTGGTAATTCAGCATGATGTCGTCCGCGCCAGGCACGCCCATAATGTAATTCACGCCCGCGGCCCCAAGCAGCGTCAGCAGCGAATCCATGTCGTCCTGGTCGGCTTCGGCGTGGTTCGTGTAGCAGACGTCGCATCCCATCGGCAGCCCGAGCAGCTTGCCGCAGAAGTGGTCTTCGAGTCCGGCGCGCGCGATCTGTTTGCCGTCGTAGAGATACTCGGGTCCGATGAAGCCCACCACCGTGTTCACCAGCATCGGCCGGAATTGCCGCGCCACCGCATAGGCGCGCGCTTCGCAGGTCTGTTGATCCACGCCGTGATGCGCGTCGGCCGAGAGCGCGCTGCCCTGGCCTGTCTCGAAGTACATCACGTTGTCGCCGATTTCGCCGCGATGCAGCTCGCGCGCGGCATCGTGCGCTTCACCCAGCAGCGCCAAATTCACGCCGAACGATGCGTTGGCAGCTTCGGTACCGGCGATCGACTGGAACAGCAGATCGACCGGCGCGCCGCGGCGCAGCGCTTCCATCTGCGTGGTGATGTGGGCAAGCACGCAGCTCTGCACCGGAATGCGCAGATGCAGGCGCAGCTTCTCAATCAGACGAAGGAGATTGACCACCGTCTCGACGCTGTCGGACGCGGGATTGATTCCGATCACCGCATCCCCGCTTTCGAGCAGCAGCCCGTCAATGATGCTCGCCGCAATCGCCGCCGGATCGTCCGAGGGATGGTTCGGCTGCAGGCGCGTGGAGAGCCTGCCGGGGAGCCCGATCGTGGTGCGGAATCGCGTGATCACGCGGATCTTCGCCGCAACCGCGATCAGATCCTGCAGCCGCATGATCTTCGAAACGGCCGCAGCCATTTCCGGCGTGAGTCCCGGCGCGAGCCTGGCGAGAATCTCGCCCGATGCCTGTTCCGAGAGAAGCCAGTCGCGGAATTCGCCGACCGTCAGGTGCGAGACGATGGCGAACGCGGCGGCATCGTGCTGTTCCGCGATCAGCCGCGATACTTCGTCGTCTTCGCAGGGAATCGCGAAATCGTCGAGGAAGGTTTTGAGAGGAAGATCGGCCAGCGCCATTTGCGCGGCGACGCGTTCTTCGGCGGATCGCGCCGCGATGCCGGCCAGTTCGTCTCCCGAGCGTTGCGGCGAGGCCCGCGCCAGCAGGGTTCGCAGATCGGCGAAGTGATGCCGGACGCCGCCGACGCTTTGAGTCCAGGGCAACGGTCGCTCCCGAAGTTCCAGTGTAGGACCGGACACGCGACTTTAGTCGCGTCGGATTCCAACCCGCGCGTGAAACTTTCTAATGCGTCAGATGCAGCCAGCGCTTGATATCCGGCTTGAACTCGTTGAACACGTTGATTCCCGCGTCCACCAGGAGAGTATCCGATCCCGCGTAGAATATGGCCGAGCCGGTGTGATAGTGCGCCGGCCACCACATCCGCGATAATGCGGCCGCGCCGTAGTCGCCCAGAAACTCGCTGTAAGCGGGCATCATGCCGCCCGAATCGTTGTGCCGCCAGATCGTGTGCAGAAGAGCGTCGCCGATACGCCCCTTGTAGCTCGTTCTGGTGGAAGGAAAGTACCGCGTGTCCTCATGATCGATCGCCTGCACCGGAAACATGATGCTGCGCTGGATCACGTAGTAACCGATATGCGAGGCGTACCGGTCGCCGAAAGCTCCCCATCCTTCACCCCATTCGCCGGGCCTGTCGCGCAGCTGGTCGAAGCCCGCGCCCATGCCCGCGAAGACAATGTTTTCGACGTCGAACAAATGGCGCCAATCGTAGCGAAGCTTCTCGCCGACCGTGAGCCCTTTCCACTGCGGATTCTTTGGCCCGATCCTCTTGATATCCGTCGGCTGTGGCGCCGGCGCCACAGGGGCTGCGGTCGCCGGTGACGCAGTCGCCGGCGAAGAACCGGGCGGCGCCGCGGCCTGCTGCGCCAACATGAAAACGGGGCAAGCGGCGAGAACGAGAACTGTGCGGGGAATCAACATTGATGGACTGATCGTTTCGGCAATGCGTTTCGGATCGGACACTGCAATCCGCAGGCCATTGTGCTTGTCTTCTTAGCGACAGTTGTCGGCCAGCGACAGTTGTCGGTCAGCTGCATTGATCGAAAGCTTCCTGCATCTCCGCGACGATTCTCTCTGCAGCCGCGGGAGGATCCGGCGCTCCCGTAATCGGTCTGCCGATTACAAGGTAATCCGCGCCGGCGCGAATCGCGTCCCGCGGCGTGGTCCGCCGCTTCTGGTCGTCCTCGGCGGAGCCGTCGGGACGAATACCCGGCGTAATCACTAGCAGTTTGTCCGACAGCGCCCGTATCGCGCTCGCCTCGCGGCCCGACGCAATCACTCCATCACAGCCTGCATTGAGCGCCATCTTCGCCCGAAACAGAACCACCTCCTCGACCGTATGCTCGCTGTAACCCATGTCCAGCAGATCCGCCTTGTCCCAGCTGGTGAGCACGGTCACGGTGAACAGCTTCGTTTCGCTGTCGCCGCGCCCTTTGACGGCAGCCCGGATCAGACTGCCCGACCCATGAATCGTGAGGAAACTCACCCGGCGCGCGACCGCCTGACTGACCGCTTTCGTCAGAGTCTCGGGTATGTCGTAATATTTGTAATCCAGAAACAGCTTCCTGCCGCTTTCCGAAAGCGACTGGATCAGCCCTTCGACCCCGGCCGCCAACTGCAGCGAAAGCCCGACCTTGAAAAAATTCACCTGCCGCTCAAGCTTCGCAGCCATTTGTTGCGCCGCGGCAACGTTCGGCAGGTCCAAAGCGACGATGAGGCGCTCGCGCGCGTCGATTCGAGCCATCGGCTCAGTCTAGCAACAGCCCGGTAGTGGCACGGGATTCAGCATATCCGGGCCGGGGTGGCCCGTCACCACAATCGGAAACTGGGTTCCCGTGTAGGGCAGGATGGTAGGGGCACCCTCTGGGTCCGGCGGATTGCCAATCAGATTGGCAATCCGCCTGGCCTGGGCCGCTCGCAACCTGTGGGGTTCCGGAGAGCCTGTGGCCTTGGGTTTCCACACTGTCCTGGCCGGCAGAATGGCAGCACAGGCTGGAAAGCCGGCTTCAGCCTGCGCCGGCCCGTCAATCGTTCTGATGCGCCCGTCCGGGATGCAGCCATGAAAACCGGTAGAGCCTCCTGTCACAGTGCTCGCAGCGGTAGGGTGTCAGCAAAAATCTCAACAGACGTTCCGGCAGCCGCCTTCGGGAACGTCTGAAATGAGCTGAACCACATCCGCAGCGCCTGCTCCACAACATAAAAAAATCCTGGAGAAATTCTCCCACAGGCATTTGAATATCGGATTACCATTTTTGTTCACCACGGTGTCGAACAGGACACTTTGGCGGTTTCCCCCGTACTCTGCCGAGAGCCCGACTAATATAATTCATACGCGGTTTTATCGATAATCGAATCGCCCGGCAGGCCGAAACCGAACGCTTGACTCTGCGCTCCGATTTCGGTCTCAACTCTTCAGCTCGAAATCAGCATTTTTCACCTTTCATACTGTGGACATTTGAATGCCGCGCTCCCGGTTTTTCGACGCGCTAATGTAGTGTCCAACAAATAACTGGACTATTTATAA
>JASHSD010000008.1 GCA_030036985.1 Bryobacteraceae bacterium | reverse complement strand
CGTTTTTGGGCGCCACATTCAAAGACGCGACTGAAGTCGCGTGTCCAACCGCATAGAACTGCCAGTTATTTCCTGGACACTACACTAGCATGCTGCGCATAGCTGCGCTGGTTTCACACCCGATTCAATATCAGGCGCCGCTGTTTCGGGAATTATCCCAGAGGCCCGGCGTCGATCTTACGGTATTCTTCTGCAGCGAGTGGGGCGTGGGGCGCCATCTGGATCCGGACTTCGGCAGTGAGTTCGCGTGGGATTCACCGCTGCTTGATGGATACAGGCATGTATTTTTGAAACCCCTGCGCGCAGGGGTCGAGCCGAATGCCTTTTGGCGCGTTGCGAATTTCGATATCTTCCGCAGACTTTCCGAGAGCCATTGGGATGCGGTTTGGATTCACGGATGGTCGTACCTCAGTCACTGGCTGTGTTTTGCCGGCAGCCGGCTGAAGGGAATTCCGATCCTCCTGCGTGGCGAAACGAATGGGCTGACGGAGCCGGCCGGGATCAAATATCTCATTAAGAGGTCGGTTTTGAAAGGTTTGTTTGCAAACGTATCGGCCTTTCTGGCGATTGGGCGCCGCAATGGAGACTACTATCAGTCTTTTGGAATCCCCAGCCAAAAAATATTCAGGGCGCCTTATGCAGTCGATAATGCGAGTTTCGGCTCCGCCGCGAACCGATGCGAACGCAGCCGGCGCGAAATCAGGCGTGCGCACGGCATCGCCGAGGATCCACCCCTCGTTCTGTTCAGCGGAAAACTGATTCCGCGCAAAGGGCCCATGGATCTGCTGCTTGCCTGCCGGGAACTGAATCGCAGGCGGCCCGTCTCGTTGGCTTTCGCGGGCGACGGAAGCGAACGGGAACGGCTGTCCGCGGCCGCCAGGGACCTCGGGCTTCCGGGCGCGCACTTCCTCGGGTTCAAAAACCAGAGCGATCTGCCGGCGTGTTATTCGATGGCCGACGTTTTTGTGCTTCCGTCCCTCTGGGAACAGTGGGGCCTGGTGGTCAACGAGGCTATGGCCGGCGGCCTGCCCGTCATCACCAGCGATACCGTGGGCTGTGCGCTCGACCTCGTGGATGAGGGCGTGAACGGCTATACCTTTCCCGCCGGCAACATAACCGCGCTGGCCAATAAGCTCGGGCTGGTTCTCGAAAGCCCGGAGCGGGCACGGGCCATGGGCGAAGCTTCCGCTAAGATCATTCGCGGCTATTCGGTCGGCGCGGCTGCGGATGGTGTTATCGCCGCGGCTACGGCTGTTTCCGGGTCGCGAAGTGCAACCCGACAGTCCTTCGCTATCGGGTAACTGGCGGGGCGGGAAATTCGACGATTTCGACAATATCGAAGAACAAGCGAGAAGAAAACGATGAAAGCTTTGATTACAGGGGGGTGCGGTTTTATCGGGTCCAACGCCGCTCGGCTGCTGCACTCGCGCGGGTATGGAGTGACAGTTCTCGACAACCTCTCGCGGCCTGGAGCCGAGGACAACCTGGATTGGCTTCGGCGTTCCATGGACGTAGACTTCATCAAAGCCGATGTGCGGCAGCCTGAGGTGATGTGCGATGTGGTCCAGGCGGGTCGGTTCGATCTCATTATCCATCTGGCCGCCCAGGTAGCTGTCACCACCTCCGTGATCGATCCTCGCCACGACTTCGAAACCAATGCGCTTGGAACCCTGAACGTACTTGAGGCTGTACGTCTCCACAGTCGTGAGACGATCGTTCTCAACGCCTCGACGAACAAGGTTTATGGGGGGCTGCCGGACCTTACGCTGCGCGAGGAAGAATCGCGGTACGTCATGCTCGAGGGTTGCGGCGTAGCAGAGGACCGGCGCCTGGACTTTCACTCGCCATACGGATGTTCAAAAGGCGCGGCCGACCAGTACGTTGCCGACTACGCGAGGATCTACGGGCTTAAGACCGTAAATTTCCGCCAATCCTGTATTTACGGACCGAGGCAGTTCGGGATGGAGGACCAGGGATGGGTGGCCTGGTTTACCATTGCACACCAGCTGGGGCATCCCATCACGGTGTACGGCAATGGAAAGCAGGTGCGCGATCTTCTTTATGTTGACGATCTCGTGGAATGCTATTTGCGCGCCGTCGATAATATCGGAAAAGCATCCGGAAAGAGCTTCAACGTCGGCGGAGGCCCGGCGAATGTTCTGTCTATCCTGGAACTTTTCAGGTGGATCGAGGAGTTCTCCGGCCGAGCGGTGGAATACAGCCGCGCGGACTGGAGGCCGGGAGATCAACTGCTCTTTGTTTCGGACATTCGGCGGGCCGAATCCGGGTTGGGATGGCGGCCGGGTACCGCGGTGCATGCGGGAGTAAGACAGTTGTATGACTGGGTCGCAGCCAATCTCGACCTGTTTCGCCTGGACCGGGATTTGAGCCGATCCGCCGTGTCATAGGCGCCTTGTCACAGGATTATTGGTTTTGACACGAATCGCGCTGGTTACCCACGACTTGACCTGCGGCGGAGGAACCGTGACCATGACGCGATTCCTCTACGATGTTCTGGCCAATTCCGGGGCGTTCAAACCGGAGATCATTTCGCTGGCTACGTCGTCCAGGGATCGCGACAGCGTGCGGATTACCAGCCCGGGAACCTGGGGCCGAGGGCCTGCTGTGAGTTCGGGAGAGACGCGGGGCGTTTCGTATGTTAACGTCGGCGCCAGATTTTCCGAACTCGAATTTCAACGCTACCAGCCAAGGGCCGTACTGACTCGCCTGCTGGCGGCCTACGACCTGGTGCAGTTCGTGGTCGGCACACCCGCATGGGCATTCGCTTCCGGTCTGCCTGCTCCGCTCTTGTGGACGGCAACGACGGTGTGGTCGGATCGGGCGAGTCGGGTACGCCAGGCGAAACAACCGCGGCGTTTCTGGTACAAGTGCATGACGCGAATGGCGGAACGGAGAGAAAGAGAAGCACTAAAGAATTCGCGCTTCGTATTCGCGCTCAGCAAATACACCCTGAACCGGGTGAACGACTGGGTGGCGCCCGAAAAGAGCGGGTTGGCGGTTTGTGGAATCGACACGGCCCTTTTTCATCCCGGATCAGGACCGGGTCGGGACTACATACTCTCGGTCGGACGATTCAGCGATGCGCGGAAAAACGTGCGGCTACTCCTGACCGCCTATGACCAAATGGCGCAACGCCGCGGCGTCCCGGAGCTTTATCTGGTGGGAGAACTCCCCACGAACGAAACGATGGCTTGGGCGCGCACCCTCCGCATAGCGGACCGGATTCAATTTCTGGGCGTGAAACAGGGGAAAGATCTGGCGGATCTCTATCGGAATGCGCGGCTGTATGTTTCGTCATCGGACGAAGAGGGGTTGGGGATCGTGATACTGGAAGCCATGGCATGCGGGCTGCCGGTGGTCAGCACAAGGTGCGGAGGGCCGGAGACCTCGGTGACGGACGGGGTCACGGGTCTTCTGACGCCGGTCGGCGACGCCGCGGCGCTTTCGGCCGCGATGGAACAGCTGCTGGAAGACGAGCCGACGCGGCGGCGAATGGGACAGGCTGCCGCACAAGAGGCAGTGGAACGATTCTCGACAGAAGCCGCCGGCAAGGTATTTCTGGACAAGTACAAAGAGCTGTTAAGCAGCCGAACTTAGAGCTCGTCACGAATTAACTATCACAGGCGGCGCAGAGCGCTCCCTCGCGGTCGCGGCTCGGTACCGGTTTCTGAGTCAGACCGCAAGGGAGTGGTTGGCGCACTTAGCGGGAAGACCGGCGCAAGAGCATGGAAGCCCTCAAAGAGCAGGTCCGCAGCTTCTGGAATCAGGCCTCCTGCGGCGAACGATATGCCGAGGGCGATACTGTCAAACAGCAACTGGAAGAGCAGGCGCGAGTACGGTACGAACTCGAACCTTATCTTTTTCCCTTCGCGAAATTCGCCGAAGGAAAAGGCAGAGACGTTCTGGAAATCGGAGTGGGCATGGGCGCGGATCACCTGGAGTGGGCCAAGTCAAATCCGCGATCCCTGACCGGAATCGATCTGACCGAGCGCGCCGCTGAGTTCACGCGCGACAGGCTGGAGCTTTACGGGTTACATTCCGATATTCGAGTGGCGGATGCGGAGAACCTCCCGTTTCCGGACGAGTCCTTCGATGTCGTGTTTTCTTACGGCGTTCTTCACCACACGCCGGACACCGCGAAGGCGATCCGCGAAGTTTACAGAGTTCTTCGCACGGGGGGAATCTGCCGGATTATGATTTATCACAAATATTCCATGGTGGGATATATGCTTTGGGCGAGGTACGGATTGCTCTCCGGCCGGCCTTTCCGGAGTCTGGCCGATATCTATGCCCGCTATCTCGAAAGCCCGGGAACGAAAGCATATTCGGTAGCCGAGGCTCGCGGAATGTTTCGCGATTTTGCTTCAGTCACGGTCTCCACCCAGCTCGGTTTTGGCGACCTACTGTCAGGCGGGGCGGGTCAGAGGCATCGGGGAATTCTCTTAAGCGTTGCGAGGAAACTCTGGCCTCGTTGGTTCATTCGCAGATTTCTGAGAAACCACGGCTTGGGCATGATGATTGAAGCTTCCAGGGCCGCCGCTCGCCCCGCATTTATGGCCGGATAAATGCACCCCCTCACTCAAACGCAGGACCGGAAGAGCGCCGGCATCGATGAATCCCCACGTCCGGCGTCCGGCCTCCGCATCGCCATCGACCTCACGGCGGTGCGCACGCTCGGAACGCAGTTATACTGCGACAACTTTGTGCGCGCGCTGCCGGCAGATCTGGATAAGAGCGAACGCGTCCTTTTGTTCTTATCCCCGGCGGGAGCGAAACTGCGCAACGCGGGTCTGCCCGGGAACTTCGACATCCGTGTCGTTGCGGCAACTCAAAATCTCTGGGCGCGATTATGTTGGGAACAGACGCTGCTTCCACTGAGTCTGGCACGCTGGCGCGCCGACGTACTGTTCGCGCCGTTTGACATCGCGCCCGTTGCTTGTCCATGCCCCGTTCTGGTTGCGATCCGGAATCCGGGACCGGCTCTGCTCAAGATGGGTGTGCGCGACGGAAACCGCGCGGGAAAATTCAAAGCTTTGGTCCACGAGCGAATGGTAAACCTGTCCTGCCGGCAGGGGCGGCTGACGATGTACCCGACAAAATATGCCGCCGGGCTGTTGGGAGATGCTCTCGATGTTCCGCCGGAGCGCCGGGCAGTGGTGCATCACGGGCTCGATGTGGATTATTGGCGCGATACCCGTGATGGGACCGAGCTGCTTCAGCGGCATTCGATCCAGCCGGGCCGCTATGTCTTCTTCGCTTCGCAGCATTATCGGCAGAAACAGACGGACGTTTTGATTGAAGGCTTCGGACTTTGGCGACGACGCCGCCCCGGAAGAGAAGACTATAAACTCATCCTCACAGGACGCACCCCGGACCAGGACCACTGGGAAAAAATGCAGGGTGTCGTCGATCGGATGGGGCTGCGTGACTGTGTGCAATTCCTGGGCAACGTGGAGAAGGATCTTGTCAGAGCCTTATACCAGTCCAGCGCGGCCTTTGTTATGCCCAGCGTCATGGAAACATTTGGCTTTCCCTACACGGAGGCCATGTCCGTGGGCCGGCCTCTTTTGTGCGCCGATACAGCGATCGCTCGCGAGATTTGCGGGAACGCGGCCGTGTACTTCAAGGCCGGAGATCCGCGGGCGCTCGCCGAAGGCCTGGAAACGATCGTCGGCAATTCGCAAATCGGCGCCCGCCTGGGAGCGGCGGCCATCGAGAGGTCCCGCTTTTTCAGTTGGCAGAAGGAAGCACGGGAAACACTGCACCTGCTGCGAGCCGTGGCAGGCCGCATGAGTCCGGCCGCTCCGGCAAATGGAACGGCGTGAACCGAAGCTCGATATGAAGGAAGTGTCACCAAATAACCAATCCGTTTGCGAAGAACCGCTTGCTTGCGCGCGCGGCTCGGAACGGGCTTCTGAGCCATGACCGCAAGGGAGCGGTTGAACGGGTTATTCCGCGACAGGTGCTAAATCCAAACTTCCGATGAAACAGGTCATACAGGATGTACGTTCGGGCGCGACCACGGTCAAGGAGATTCCCGCTCCTCTCGCCGGCCCGGGACAAGTGGTTTTGGCGACAGTACGATCCGCGATCTCGGCCGGAACCGAGCGCTACGTGGTCGATCTGGCGCGGAAGAGCCTGATCGGCAAGGCCCGGCAGCGCCCGCAGGACGTGAAGCGCATACTTCATAAGCTGCGGCAGGACGGCGTGCTCACCACACTCACGCAGGTTCGAGCCAAGCTGGACGACCCGATGCCTTTGGGCTATTCCGCCGCCGGAACCGTCCTCACATGCGGCGCCGGCGTACAGGAATTCAAACCTGGGGACCGCATCGCAACTGCATCTTCGCACTGCGCCGTTTCGGTGGTGGGGCGGAATCTTTGCGCTCACATACCGGACAACGTCAGCTTCGAACAGGCCGCATACACGTCCATCGCCTCGATCGGGCTGCAGGGCGTCCGCCTGGCTCAGGTCAGCCTCGGGGACTCGGTCCTGGTCATCGGGCTGGGGCTGATCGGCCAGATCTGCGTCTGTTTGCTGAAGGCGCAAGGCTGCCGGGTTTTCGGAACCGATCTGGATCCGGCAAAAGTGGAGCTTGCCCGTTCACTGGGCGCGGACGCAGCGGCGCTGGGCGCGCCCGCACAGGCGGTGAAGGACTTCAGCGGCTCTTTCGGCGTGGATGCCGTGGTCCTTACGGTTGCGACCGACAGCAACGGGCCCATCGAATTTTCCGCCGAAGTCTGCCGGCCCAAAGGCCGCATCGTGCTGGTTGGCGTTACCGGTCTGCAGATCCCGCGGGCGCCGTTTTTCGAGAAAGAACTCGAGTTTACCGTTTCCCATTCTCTCGGGCCGGGGCGCGGAGATACGCAATACGAGGAAAAGGGCATCGATTATCCCATCGGCTACGCCCGCTGGACCGTGCAGCGCAATATGCAGGCAGTGCTCGGCCTTATGAGCGAAGGGAAACTGCCTGTGGGACGGCTTACCACTCACCGCTTGCCGATCGAACAGGCGCCTGAGGCGTATGACCTGATCACCAGCCGGCGGGAACCGTTTCTCGGGCTGATTTTGGAATATCCTGAGTTGGTCCGGGTCCCGGACCGGGTTGTCCCGCTGCGATCCGGTGCTTCAGCGCCTGCCGGAATGGGGGTCAGCTTCATCGGCGCGGGCAATTTCGCCAGACTTGTCATGATGCCGGCGCTGACAAAGATCGGCGGAATCGCCTGGCGGGGCATCTGTACAGCCAAGGGCTATCACGCGGAACACACCGGCCGCGGAACCGGGTTCGAATTTGCGACCACCGATTCGAGTGAGATCTGGAGCGACAGCGGCACGACGGCGGTTTTCATCGCGACGAGGCACGATCTTCATGCGGAGCTCGTAATCGCCGCTCTCCGGGCGGGCAAACACGTGTTTGTCGAGAAACCGCTCTGCATTCATCCGGATGAGTTGGAACGAATCGCCGCCTGTGTGGAAGAACTGGGCGACCGTTGCCCCCTGTTGACCGTCGGGTTTAACCGGCGATTTTCGTTGGCGTCGACACATTTGCGAAAATTCTTTGCAGGCATCCGGCCCTTAAGCATCGCCTATCGATTTTCGCCGGGCTACATTGCGGGAACTCATTGGACGCAGGATGAAGAGGTCGGTGGCGGCCGCATCGTCGGCGAAGCCTGCCACGCCATCGATACATGCGCCGCCATCGCGGATTCGACGCCCGTGCGGGTCTACGCGGAATCGGTAAGCCGAACCGGCGGCGTCGAGACCACCGACGACCGCGTCTTCCTCACCCTGCGGCATCAGGATGGGAGCGTCTCGTCGGTCTCGTATCAATCGGGCGGGGACAGCGGGTTTCCGGCCGAGAGGATCGAGGTCTTTGGCGGCGGACGGACCGGCGTGATGGACGGATGGCAGAAGGTGGAATTGTGGCAGGACGGCAAACGCCGGCTGATTTCGGCGCAAAAGGACAAGGGGCATTCCACGGAATTCGCGGCCTTCATCGACGCGTGCCGGACGGGCGGCTCCTGGCCGATCGCGTGGGACCAGATCCATGGCGTCACCTGGGCTTCACTGATGGCGGTTCGCAGCCTGCGTGAAGGGACGGCTTTTGCGGCGGGAGAAGTAACCGAAGAGGTTTGAGCCTTCATGTGCGGCATTGCCGGCATCTTTCATTACGCTGAACCCGATCGCCCGGTCTCCCGCGATCTGCTGGAGCGCATGACCCGAAGCCTCGCCCACCGCGGGCCGGACGGCGAAGGGTTCTTTGTCGGGAACAACATCGGATTCGGGCACCGGCGGCTTTCCATCGTGGACCTGTCTCCAACCGGCGCACAGCCGATGTCGAACGCGGATGGTTCCTGTTGGATTACCTACAACGGGGAAGCCTATAACCACGCGGAATTCCGCCCGCGCCTCGCGGGGAAAGGTTGCCGGTTCCGCGGTTCTTCCGATTCGGAGACCATCCTGCATCTTCTCGACAGGGAGGGGCCCGACAGCCTCTCGGAAGTCGCCGGCATCTTCGGCCTTGGCTTCTGGAACGGCCGCACCAATACGCTCACCCTGGCCCGCGACCACCTCGGCGTCAAACAGGTATATTTTCACGACGACGGGCACCGCATTGTTTTTGCGAGCGAGATCAAGGCGCTGCTCGTATGCCCGGACGTGCCGGCGGAACCGGACGTTGAAGGCGTCAATCAGTATCTTCACTTCCACACCGCGATTTTCGAAAGAACCTGTTTCAAAGACATCCGCCAGCTGCGGGCAGGCGAGTACCTGGAGATCACCCGGCACGGCGCGCGCCTCCGCACCTATTGGTCGCTCGACGACTTCACCAAACGGTCGAATCCGACCGACGAACTGATCGAAGAGCTTGGCGGCAAGCTCACCGAGGTGGTTGGCGACCAACTCATGTCCGATGTCCCGGTCGGTTCGTTTTTCAGCGGCGGCATCGATTCCAGCGCCATAGCGGCCTATGCCTCCCGCACCGGGAAGCGCCCCTCCTGCTTCGGCGTGCACTTTTCGGGTCAGAGCGTGGTCGACGAGCAGCCCTATCAGGAAGCCGCCGCCAAAGCCTTGGGTCTGGACCTGCAGCTCATCACGCTGGACGGTTCCGGTTTTGCCGACGATCTGCGTCGGCTCATGTATTACCAGGATGAGCCGGTCATCGGATCCGCCATGTTTCCGATGTATTCCGTCAGCCGGCTGGCTTCGAGGCAGGTGAAGGTCTGCCTGGGCGGCCAGGCCGCGGACGAGGTTTTCGGAGGGTACGCGCGGTACGCGCTGGGCGATCCGCTGCAGGTGATTCGATCCTGGTTCGCCGGCCGCTATGGTGGCGTGGCAGGGTCGAAACCGGGCCATTCGCGTGTCGGCGGCAATCTGTCGCGTCAGGCCGCCGAGGCCAAGACGATTTTCCGCCTGATCAGAAATTTCCGCAGTCTCCTGCGTTGGGAAGACAGCTATTTCGCACACACGGCGAAGGTTACGCAGTCGCAATGGAACAAGGTATTCGCCGATCCCGATTTTTGCCGCCGCGACCATTGCCGACAAATCTTTCATGAAAAAACGCGCCGGTTTCCCGCGGCGCACCCGGTCGACAAGATCATGCTCTGGGACGTGCAAACGTACCTGACGGGCCTGTTTCATCAGGACGACCGAATGAGCATGGCCGCAAGTCTGGAGTCCCGCGTCCCGTTTGCCGATCCGAGGCTCGTCCGCTTCGCTTTCCGGATCAGACCGTCGCTGAAGCTGCGCGGCGGAGCTTCCAAATGGATTCTGCGCCAGTCGGTTTCGGATGTACTGCCGGAATCGGTGCTGAACCGGCGAAAAGTCGGCTTCGACACGCCGGCCGAGTCCTGGATGAAGGAAAGCCACGCGGATTTTGTCCGCGATACTTTGCTCTCCAGCCGCGCCCGCCAACGGGGGTTCTGGAACGCTCGAGAAATAGAATCGCTGCTCGAATCGCCGCAAAGTCCCCAGTGGTTCGACATCGTCTGGAAGGTGCTCTGTCTGGAGACGTGGGCATCTATTTTTCTCGACGGCAGGCTCGCCGATTTAACGGATAAAAGCGGCGAGCGTGATTGCTATCGGGTTGCGCCGAGCCCCGCGGCGGCAAATGCGGATTCGCCCGCGAGACGGCTTGTGCCCGGTCATTTCGTGCGGGAATGGCGGGAACTTGGTATCAAGCGCACTCTTACCCGCGCGGTTTGGGAAGCCAAAACACGCAGCGGGTTTGTCAGAATCGCGCCCGCTTCCGTACCGTCGGCGCCAGCGCCGACAGACCGGCCACTGAATGGCCCCGGATTCCCGACTCCCTTCGCCGATCCGAAGAAGGTCCATGAATCGATCCTGCCGTTGATTTCCGCGCCTTCCCGCGCGCGGCTCGCGTCTCTCGCGTCGGAGGGCACTCGTGGCCGGATTCTCTGCTTCGGCCGCTGGATGGCCGATTTTGGCAACCCTGTCGACTGGCATCGCGATCCGCTGACCGGCAGCCGCTGGGACGCGCACGCCCACTGGTCGCGCATACTCAGGGAAAGTGTCGGCGAAGTCAAATTCGTCTGGGAAGCGGGCCGTTTTCCACAGGCGTACCACATGGCCCGAGCCGCAGTCCTCGACCCCGCGGCGGCGCCAATCCTGGCCTCGGCGTTCGGATCGCAGATACAGAGCTTCGTCGACGGAAATCCGCGCCCGCTCGGTGTGCACTGGAGTTCCGGTCAGGAAATCGCTTTTCGAGTCATGGCATGGCTGTTCGGAATTCATGTGTTCTCGAAACTCGGGTTTGCCGCGGACCTGCCCAAGGACGCCATCTGGAAGAATTTAGCGGCTTCCGGGGGACACATTGCCGATCATATCGAGTACGCGCGGCACTCGGTTTATAACAACCACCTCTTGTCGGAGGCTTTGGGCCTGTACATCGTCGGCTCTCTGCTCGGTTCAGCGCCCGCGCGAGCCTGGGTGGCCGAAGGCCGGAAACTCCTCAGCGAGCAGGCCGATATTCAGGTCTATGCCGACGGGTCGTATATTCAGAATTCCCACAACTATCACCGGGTGGCGTTGCAGACTTATCTGTGGGCGGTCGCCTTCACGCGCAATAAAGGGGCTTCCGTTCCCGCGCCGTGGCTCAAAGCCATTGAACGCTCGCTGGATTTTCTG
Organism: Bryobacteraceae bacterium; assembly: GCA_030036985.1. Taxonomy (GTDB): domain Bacteria; phylum Acidobacteriota; class Terriglobia; order Bryobacterales; family Bryobacteraceae; genus BOG-234. Next base: position 11,220 of record JASHSD010000008.1, on the reverse strand, counting down.
CTGCCGCACCAGAATCCGGGCGACGGCCAGCTACCCAACTACGGCGCCAACGACGGCTCTCTGCCTGTCCCGCTGTCGTCCTGCGATTACAGCGATTTCCGACCCAGTCTACAGGCCGCCTGCGTGATGACGCGGGGCGAGCGAATCTATCCCTCGGGTCCTTGGGATGAAATGTCCGTCTGGCTGGCGGGTCCCGAGGTCCCGCGGCTTCCGCTGCGCAGCCCCGTGAAGAAGACAATCTCATTCCCGGAATCCGGCTATCATGTGCTTCGCGGACGGGACGACGCCACATTCGGTGCTTTCCGCTGCGGCACGATCCGAGACAGATTCTCCCAGATCGACATGCTGCATCTGGACATCTGGTGGCGGGGCCAAAATGTCCTGGCCGACCCCGGAAGCTATCTCTACAATGGGCCTGCGCGCTGGCATAACCATTTCATGCGCACGGAGAGCCACAATACCGTTCAGGTTGACGGCTTCGACCAGATGGTCCATTTCAGGCAGTTCAAGTGCCTTTACTGGACCGAAGGGAAACTGCTGCGCCTTGATGAACGCCCGGAATGGGTTTTGTGCGAGGGCGAGCATTACGGCTTCAGGCGGAATCCGGGAGGCTGTGTCCATCGGCGCTCGGTGCTTTTCCTCAAGGACGACCTCTGGGCGGTTGTCGATACCATCACGGGATCGGGAAACCACAGAGCGCGGCTCCATTGGCTGGCCGCCGATTATCCCTGGGATTTCGACGCTTCGAATGCGTGCCTGCAGTTGACAACGCCGGAGGGGCCGTTCTCGATCAACATCCGCGGCCCTTTGGGAGAGGTTCTTCAGGGAGACGTCGTCGCGGGCGACGACAGGAGTCCGCGCGGCTGGCTGTCACGTTACTACGGTGAAAAGACACCGGCGCCCTCCTTCGTCGTGGAACGCGAAGCAATGGTCCCGCTTACTTTTGTCACGTTGCTCTCCGCCGGGACGCCGCGAATCTCAGTGGAGGATGGGGCGTGGACCGTCGAAACCAGCGAACGCTCGCTGCGGTTCCGGATGGAAGAAGGCTGTTTCTGTGAAGTCGCTGTGGAAACCACGAGGGTTCCGGAGTTCCGCGCTTGAGAATTCTCGTCATCCATCAGCATTATTTGAGACCGGGCCAATCGGGAGGATCCCGGTTCAACGAGATGGCGCGTGTTTGGGCGGCGCGCGGCCATGAGGTCACAGTCATTGCGGGAACTGTGGACCACTTCTCGGGGGAAGTACCCGAGCGGTACCGCGGGCGCTGGCTTACCAGGGAGATGGATGGGCCCGTGACTGTCTACCGCTGTTACGTGCCGAATTCCTATCGGAACAGCTATTTCGGCAGGAAGTGGGCGTTTCTCGGATTTACTTTCTCGGCTTCGACCGCGGCGTTTTGCGCGGACCGTCCGGATGTGATTATCGCCACCTCTCCGCCGCTGATTACCGCGATTCCGGGCTGGATTGGAGCACGCTTCCGTCTGAAGCCGATTCCGTGGATTTTCGAGGTGCGCGACCTGTGGCCGGAGAGCGCCGTTACCACCGGGGTGTTGAGCCCGAACTCGGCGTTGACAAAACTGCTGTACGGCCTCGAAAAGATGGCGTACCGGACCTCGGATAAGATCAACGTTCTGACTCCGGCTTTCAAGGAGGATATCGAACGCCGCGGTTTGGCGGGCGCGGACAAAATCGTGATGGTGCCCAACGGGGCCGATACGGATCTGTTTTATCCGGAGTCGCGTGAGAACTCCGTACGGCTTGAGTTTGGGTGGGGCGATCGGTTTGTGGCTTTGTATGCGGGCGCGCACAGCTTGGCGAATGCCCTCCACCAGTTGGTGGAGGCGGCCGCAATCCTGAAGAATCGCGCGGACATCCTGATTGCGTGCGTAGGCGACGGGCCCGAACGCACGGCTCTCGAACAGGAGGCCGCGAGCCGCGGACTGACCAACATCCGGTTTCACGGGGTCCAGCCGAAATCCCGGATGCCGGCGATCGTGAATGCCTGCGATCTGGGCCTGGCGGTTCTCCAGAACAACCCGACGTTCCGCACGGTCTACCCGAACAAGGTTTTCGACTACATGGCCTGTGAGCGGCCGGTGTTGGTCGCGATCGACGGCGTCGCGCGCGATCTGGTGTGCACCCAGGCCCAGGCGGGCATCTTCGCCGAGCCGGAGAATCCCGAGGCGATCGCGAATGCGATCATGCGTTTGGCCGACAACCCGGGCGAGTGCGGGCAAATGGCGCGCAATGGACGCCGCTGGGTTCTGGCGAACGCCGCCAGGGAGTCTCTGGCCGCGCGTTATCTGCAGGTGATGGAGACGCTGGCGCCCGGGAAAAGCAACCCCGTGAAGGCCGCGAGCGAGGCTGCCGGAAGCCGATGAAACCTTCGATCGCATTCGTGGCGGGCGCGCGCCCCAATTTCATGAAAATCGCGCCCGTGCTGCGCGCAGCGGATGAGACGAAAGCTCCGTTTACGCCGGTAATCGTCCACACCGGTCAGCATTACAGCCGGGAAATGTCGGATGTGATGTTCGAGCAGCTGGAGATTCGCCCGCCGGATGTCCATCTCGAAGCAGGCTCCGGCACGCATGGTCAGCAGACAGCCAAAATCCTGGCCGCTTTCGAGGAATTTCTCATGGAGATCTCGCCCCGACTTGCCGCGGTCATGGTGGTCGGCGACGTGAATTCCACAATTGCCGCCGCTCTCGCCGCGAGCAAGCTGCACATTCCGGTTGTGCATCTGGAGGCCGGACTCCGTTCCTTCGATCGGGGCATGCCGGAAGAAATCAATCGGATCGCAACCGACGCCATCTCGGACCTGCTGCTTGTGAGTGAACCGGCGGGCGAAAAAAACCTGCGAAAGGAAGGCGTTCCCGACCAGCGGATCCGTTATGTGGGGAACGTCATGATTGACACGCTGGTTCGGCATCTGACAGACGGGCGAGCAGCCAACCCGATGGTTGACGGTCAACCGTTCGCGCTGCTGACGCTCCACCGACCGTCCAATGTCGACTGCCCGGAGACCCTGACCCGCATCGTAGAGTTTCTCCTCGAAGTTGCAGACCAGATCCGGCTCATTTTTCCCGCACATCCCCGGACACAGTTGCGCCTTCAGGAAACGGGACTGCTGGAGCGCCTGTCGAGCCATCCCGCGATCCAGGTGCTCCAACCGTTAGGTTATGTCGATAATCTGGAGTTGATGCGCGCTGCGGCATTCGTAATCACCGACTCCGGCGGCATTCAGGAAGAGACGTCCTACATGTCAGTGCCTTGTTTGACATTGCGCGAGAATACCGAGCGGCCCGTCACATTGACTCATGGGACAAATACTCTGGTGGGACTCGACTTTCAAAAGGCCCGCACAGCGATCTGTGAAATCCGGTCCGGCAACTATAAGCGCAGTCTTCCGATTCCCGGATGGGACGGCCGCGCCGCATATCGGGTCGTCGAAGCCCTCTCCGATCTCGTGAAATCAGCCCATGCTGTATAAGAGAGTGCTTAAGAGCGCAATGGACCGGATGTGGGCGGCGATCGGCCTGGCGATTCTTTCGCCCGTCCTTGCGCTGCTTGCTGTCGCGGTCAGAGTACGGCTGGGAAGCCCGGTATTGTTTCGCCAGCGGCGCATTGGCCTGCGTGAAAGACCTTTCGTCTTTTTGAAGTTCCGCACCATGACAAACGCGACCGACGCCTCAGGCCGGCTGCTGCCGGACGCGGCCCGCCTGACGCCGTTCGGACGGTTCCTCCGGGATACAAGTCTGGACGAGCTGCCACAGCTTTGGAACGTTCTTCTGGGCGATATGAGCCTGGTGGGACCCCGCCCGCTGCTTTCCGAATATCTGACGCGCTACAGCCCCTTTCAGCGCCGGCGCCACGAGGCCCGTCCGGGGATCACTGGTTGGGCCCAGGTGAACGGACGAAATTCGCTTACGTGGGAACAAAAGTTCGAACTCGACGTCTGGTATGTCGATCACATCACCTTCCAAACGGATGCCGGGATCGTTTGGAAGACACTGGTTCGTGTATTGAAAAGATCGGGAATCAACTCTTCGGACCACGCCACCATGACCGAGTTCCGTCCCGCGGAGCGGGCCGAATCGCCGGAGGCGCAGTGATATGAAGGCGCTGGTCATCATCGGCACGGGAGGTTATGCGCAGGAGGTGTTGTGGGTGGCGGACGATATTAACGTCCTTCAACCCACGTGGAGCTTCATGGGCTTCATTGATCCGTTGAAGCCGGAACAAAAAGGCTCGCTGCTCTACGACCGCCCGGTGCTCGGTGGTTTCGAAGATGTTGTTTCCGGTTCGGAGCAGGTTTATTTCGCCTGCGGAATCGGCGATCCGCAAGCCCGCGCCAAAGAGTGCCGGGAGGCCGAAAGCAGAGGCTGGATTCCCGCCACGCTCGTACATCCGACCGCCGTGGTGGCCAGACATGTGGAAGTGGGTCCGGGCACGATCGTCGGGGCGGGAACCGTACTCGGCCCATACGCCAGCGTGGGACGGCACTGCGAAATCAACGTCCAGGCTACCATCGGACATAACAGTGTGATCGGGGATTTCTCGGTCGTGCTGCCTGGAGCGAGGATTTCCGGCTATGTCGTACTGGAAGAAGAGACAATGATCGGGTCGAATGCCTGTATCCTGCAGGGCATGCGGGTCGGGCCGCGCTCGCGGGTGGGGGCCAACTCCTTTCTGGCGAATCACCTGCCGGCGGACCGCACAGTCATAGGGCTGCCGGCTCGTCCGTTTTTGCCTGTCAAATAAACATGAATGCGAAGAGCAATCTGAGACAATCGTTCGCCAATGCGCTGAATCTCAGGAATGGCGATGAGATAGAGACTCTGGAATATCGTGGTATTCCGCAATGGAATTCCCTGGCTCACATGCAGCTGGTCCAGGAGATCGAGACGACCTTCGACGTTATGCTCGATACGGAAGACGTTATCGGTCTGAGCAGTTTTCAGAAGGCGCTGGGGATTCTCTCCAAGCATGGCATCGACATTACGGCTTGACGGCCGTGTGGCTTTCGTCACCGGGTCGACAAGGGGAATCGGGTGGGCGACAGCTCAACTTCTGGCAATGCACGGAGCCAATATCGTTCTGAACGGCTGCTCCGACCGCGGACGCCTCGATCAACGCGCCGCGGAACTGCGGAGCGCCCACGGCGTCGAATGCCTCGGGCTCTTCGCCAACCTGACCGAACCCGGAGAGGTCGATGAATGCTATCGGCAGATCTTCGCCAGGTTCAAACGTCTGGATGTGCTGGTGAACAACGCCGGCATTCTCCAGGACGCACTGTTGGGAATGATTCCCACGGATATGGTCGATCGCACCTTCCGCATAAATACTTTCGCCGCCATTTACAACCTGCAGCAGGCGTCGCGGCTGATGACCCGCAATCGGAGCGGAGCCATCGTCAATATCACGTCGATCATCGGCACCAACGGCAACCAGGGTCAGGCGGTGTACGCGGCATCCAAGGCGGCATTGATCGGACTCACTCTTTCTTCCGCCAAGGAACTGGCCTCGCGCAATATCCGGGTGAATGCCGTAGCTCCGGGCTTTATCGACACAGACATGACCCGCAACCTGCCGGAAGGCAAATTTCAGGAGCGCATGAACAGCATCGGGATGGGACGCATCGGCCAACCGGATGATATTGCCAATGCAATCCTGTTCCTGGCTTCCGACCTTTCCGCATACATCACCGGACAGGTGCTCGGAGTCGACGGCGGAATGTTGATTTAAAGACGTGTCACCAAATAACCAATCCATTTGCGAAAAACCGCTTGCTTGCGCGCGCGGCTCGGAATGGGCTTCATAAGAAGTATGCGCTTTCTGATCGACGGACGGTGCGATCCGAACGCATATGCGGCTTACGATGCCGCATCGGCGGCGTGGTATACGTACGGCGCGCTGCAGGCGGAAGTGGACCGTGTCGCCGAGCGGCTCAGGCATGATCGCAAACTCCTGGTTTTCTGTTTTATCCGGAACAATATCCGGTCCGTGACCGCTTATCTGGGCGCGCTCGAAGCGGGTCACGCAGTCGTGTTACTGGATCCCGATCTGGAGCCCTCGCTCAAACTGTCGCTGATCGCTTTATACCGGCCCGGCCTGATTCTGGAATCGGGCGATACTGAGACGCCCGGCCGCTCCGGTTATCGATGCGGCATTCCGACAGAGGATGGGCCTTCGATCTGGTCCTCCGATGAACCGGCTGCGGGCGAGATTCACGAGCAACTGACGCTATTGCTTTCGACCTCCGGCAGCACGGGAAGTCCGAAGCTCGTTCGGCTCTCGCGGGACAACGTTCTCAGCAACGCTCTGGCGATCCGGGATGCGCTCGAAATCGGTTCAGACGAGCGGGCTATATCGAGCCTCCCCTTCTATTACTCTTACGGACTTTCCGTCCTTCACAGTCATCTGGCGGCAGGCGCATCGGTCGTGCTCACCGATGAAAAGATCACTTCCTCGGCCTTCTGGGAAAGGGTGCGGGCCACCGAATGTACGTCGTTTGCAGGCGTGCCGTATATGTACATGATTTTGGACCGGCTTCGGCTGGACAACCTGAATGTACCCTCGCTGAAGACCTTGACTCAGGCCGGCGGCAAACTCGGCAATGAGTTGATTTTCAGGTTCCACCAGTTGATGAGTCGGCGCGGCGGGCGATTTTTTGTCATGTACGGTCAAACCGAGGCCACCGCCCGAATCGCGGTCCTGCCTCACTCCTGTCTTCCCGAAAAGTTGGGATCTGTGGGCAAGGCGATCCTGGGCGGGACCCTGCGCGTGGAACAAGCCGACGGCGAGCCCGCCGGGCCAGGACAATCGGGGGAGTTGGTATTCAACGGCCCGAACGTGATGATGGGCTACGCCTCCGGTCCGGACGATCTCGCCTTGGGCGACGCGATGCATGGTGAACTTCGCACGCAGGACATCGGCTGTTGCGACGCGGACGGTTTCTTTGTCATCACCGGCCGCAGCCGGCGTTTCGCCAAGTTATTCGGACTGCGGATCAACCTCGATGAAATAGAGGCCATGCTGAAGGTTCATGGTCCCACGGCGGTGATCGATGGCGAGAACCAGTTGCTGATCTACTGCGAGCATGGCGAGAGCGGCCATTACGCGGAATACGGCACGCTTTTGGCGGATCGCCTGAAGCTGCACAAAACCGCGTTTCGCTTCCACAAGGTGGATCGGCTGCCGCTCACATCGAACGGCAAAATCGATTACCCCCGGCTTCAGACCCGGCCATGAGTGCGATGAACCATCGGCGAGCGGTTGTTTTGGGTCGCGCCGTTCTCTGTCTGGCGGCGATTCTGCCGCTGCGGGGAACGGCGGCGGTGCTGGACAGCGGCGATTTTGGCACATTCGCGGCAGCCTGCGCGGCCGCGGCGAAGGCAAACGAGACCCTGACCGTCTCGAAGGCGTGGCCGAACCTTGCCACCGGGCGGTGCGCAGCCGATCTTGTTTTCTATTCGGGCGGACGGTTGGAACTTGCCCCGGGATCGACGGTCACCCTGACAGGGACTCTTTCCGCTCCGCCCATTCAGATCTTCGATACCTCGGCGGCCAACGCCGCTGTCCTGTTCGCGGCTTCTCCGGCAGACGTCTATCCAAATTGGTGGGGAGCGGATCCGACGGGAAAGACGGATTCCGCCCCGGCATTCAACCGGGCGATTCGGGCGCTCAAAAATGCCGCAAGCGACAAGAACGGAACGGCGCTGGGCTCGAGGCTGCTCATTCCGTCCGGAAACTTTCTTATCGGGTCGACGATCCTGGTCGAGGGTTTCTGGGGACTTGAATTTACGGGCGTGGGGTATCAGAGCAATCTGATGTGGAACGGAGACAAGGCATCTCCGATGATTCGCTTTGAGGGCGTTATGCGGGCCCATGTTCATGATTTCCTGATTCGCGTCAGCACGTCCCACCCGGCCCTCGCCGCCGTCGAAATCATGGATGGCGCGAAAGGCGATGCGACCTCACATCAAATGAGCATGAACGATGTCTGGATACATGGGGATATCGGAAGCATTCAGGACGGGATTCTTATCGACGGACAGGACGCAAACAACGACTTCCATCGCTTTGAGAATGTGCTGGTGAACGGATTCTCTCACGCGGGCGCCGACATCAAAGGTTCTCAGGCTTACTCCGAATATTTCGAAAATTGCGAACTGAACCCATACGGCGGCGGCCAATATGGCGTGATCGCCGGCGGTTCCGGCGGACCGGGCAGCGGGTCGGGCGGGAGCTTTGTGTTCGACGGCGGCGGCGTCGGCAGCAACATTGCGGATTTCTACCTGGACGGCACAACCGATTACCCCATTACGATCCGTAACATCGACGACGAGTCCAACGGAATGTTTCTGTTGGGAACCAACGCCGCCTATCGCGCCGTTGTGGTCGACGGCATTCGCTGGGTGAAGCACCAGCAGAGCAAAGACACGCAAACCGACTTCATCAGGTTTCAGGGCGGCTCCCTTTCGATCAGCGATTCGAGTTTCGCAAGTTACGCCCCGGCCACCGCCCACAAAATGACTTTGAATTTCAGCAGTCCCGCGGGGAATATGATGGGCGTCCTGCAGATCTCCAACACAGTTATTCACACAACAAACGAGACGCTGGAGACGCTGCTCACAGGAGAGAAGCCGAACGCCCGGTCGCCGCTGCTTTGGAACACGCAGTACGAAACCGAATATCCCCGTGTGCGAAAGGGCTTCTACAGCAATGTTTTGGCAAATATTCCGAGCGCGTCCATCGGAGTCGCAACCATCGGCACGATGAAGATGGTTTATCAGAAATTTTCCTCATTGCCCCAATGTAACCCGATGAATGACGGACTGGTGGGAGCCGTCTCGGATTCCCGCGCCGACACTTGGGGCGCTCCGGTTACAGGCGGCGGCGCCATCCACGTTGTCGCACTCTGCGATGGGGCGAACTGGACGGTGATGGGCAGATGACGCCCGCGTTGCACGATGCTCCCACGGCGAACCCGGGATTGGACGATCTGCTCGCCGGAACACGGAATGAAACGATCCTGCTGAAGCATCTCAACGATCTCACCGACTGGCATCGGGCGCGCTGCCCGGCGTACGGCAGGTTGATCGATGTGATATATCCGGGTTTTCGGCAGGCCCGGACGATAACGGAGGTTCCTTACCTTCCCGTGGGCCTTTTCAAGACGCATCGGTTGGCCAGCGTTCCGGAGGAAGAGATCTCCGTCGTGCTGACCTCCAGCGGGACCACGGGCCGGCAGCCGAGCCGCATCTATCTCGACCGGGAAACCGCGCGCCGGCAGTCCGCGGCTCTTGCTCATACCATGTCGCGCCTGCTCGGCCCGCAGCGTCTGCCGATGATCGTGATCGACAGCAAGGGCGTGCTGACCGACCCCGATCACTTCAGCGCCCGCGGCGCCGGCGTCATGGGAATGATGAACTTCGGCCGCCGTCATTTTTTCGCGCTCGATGACCACATGAATCTCGATCTTGAAGGTTTATCGGCTTTTCTGGGAGAAAACTGTAGCCGTTCTTTCCTGATTTTCGGATTTACTTTCATGGTCTGGCAGTATTTCTATCGGCGGATCGAGGGGGCGGGAATAGACCTCTCCAACGGAATTCTCGTCCACAGCGGCGGATGGAAGAAGCTGCAGGAGCAATCGGTCGGCAATGCCGAATTCAAGCGGAGACTCCATTCCTCCACCGGGCTGAGCCGAATTCACAACTTTTACGGCATGGTGGAGCAGGTGGGAGGCGTATTCCTCGAAGGATCGGACGGATTTCTGCATCCTTCGGTCTTCTCGGACGTCATCGTGCGCAACCCGTTGAACTGGCAGGAAGCAACGCCCGGATCTGTGGGCGTAATCCAGGTTCTCAGCTCATTACCGCTGAGTTATCCGGGGCACTCTATTCTCACCGAGGACTTGGGATTCATCGTGCCCGCGGATGGCGCCGGTGATCGTGAAAAATCCCTGGTGGTGACGGGCCGTGTGCCGAGTTCGGAGCTCCGGGGATGCAGTGACACTCACGCTTACAGCGCAGCGGCCGCCTCATGATGGTTCAGCAATTGGTCCCGAACAGGGGCTTGGTTGAAGTTGAAGAATTGCTCCGTTCGATGACGGACCCCGGCGCCCCGCGCCCGCGGCCTTTTTCTGACAACGTTCTCGCATTCTGTGATGCACTCTCCCGGTCGCTGCTTACCGATCCGGAGGCGAAGAGCTTTCCGGAACTGCAGGCGCTGGGTTTCTGGATGAGGCGGGCCGAAGTTCTGCGGCTGAAGGCGGACTTCGCCGGACTGGAAACGCCCCGAGTGCTGCTCATGCCCCGCGGATTGGTATTCCACCTCCCGCCGGCTAATGTGGATACGATTTTCATCTATTCGTGGCTGCTCGCCGCGCTGACCGGCAACCGTAACATTGTGCGATTGTCGTCCAGGGATTCTGTCCGTATGGCGACGATCGTCCGGCTGTTTAACAAATGCCTCGAGCAGGCAGGCGATGCCGGCCTGAGGGATTGCACGGTCATGGTTTCCTACGGCCATGACGCGGAGATCACCTCTGCGATTTCGGCTGTTGCGGACGTCAGAGTGATTTGGGGCGGGGACGAAACCGTCTCGGCCATCCGCGCCATTCCTTTGCCGCCGCATGCGCGGGAGATTACTTTTCCGGACCGGTACTCCCTGTGCGCCATCAAAGCCGGCCGTTACATCGAACTCAGTGCTCCGATGCGTGAAGAGCTGGCGCGCCTTTTTTTCAACGATAATTTCTGGTTCGACCAGATGGCCTGTTCGTCCGCGCGCCTGGTGGCGTGGTGCGGCAGCCGGGCGGAATGCGAAGAGGCAAGCCGGCTTTTCTTTTCCCATCTGCAGGACCACCTGGAGAGCCGGAACTATGCTTTGGCTACCGGGGCCGTGCTAAATAAACTCGCATTCTGCTTCGGGCAGGTTATGGATCGGCCGGTGAGCTCGTATCGCGCATTGAGCAATGAGCTTACCGTTATGACGCTCGATGGCGTCGGCGCCATCGACCGGCGGCACTGCGGCGCCGGCATGTTCCTTCAACTGTTCGCGGAGGAGCTTGGACATATCGGACCTGTCATCGAGCGCCGCGATCAGACCCTTACGCATTTCGGGTTCGAGCCGACGGAGTTGACGGACTTCGCCCGATCCCTGAACGGAAAAGGCATCGATCGCATGGCGCCAGTCGGACAGGCTTTGAACTTTCACCGC
>JASHSD010000193.1 GCA_030036985.1 Bryobacteraceae bacterium | reverse complement strand
AAGAACCAGATGTGGAACCTTTCTGAATTTGGACAGGGATCGCCGTTCGTATATTTCGCGGAACACGGCAAAGCGGTGTGCTTCGCGGGCATTAATGGGCTGGGCTACTCGGCCAGGTTCTATGCCCACCCGATCTGCCGGATACCGGCCGCACCATCGCCGAACTGAAAAAGGTGGAGGGAGGCGCGCCGGCGGATGCAAGTTCCGGAAGCACGCGCATGCTTCTGACCGAGCTGAATTACTTTGCGGGCCACGGGGTCGAAACCTATAGCGGGAACGTGGTTTGGGATTTTCAAAGCGGGGCCGAGATCGCCGCGTGGAAGCCTGGGGACCTGCAACTCGCGTTACTCGGGCAACCGTTGTTGAGTACTGTGCCTACGGTGGCGATCTCGTCCTCCGGGAAATACGTTGTCCTCGGCTTCGGTGATGAGGTGCGGATTTACGAGATTCCGTGAGAGCGGACGCCACATTTGAAAAACGCGACTGAAGTTGAAAACGCGACTGAAGTCGCGTGTCCGAACCGGATTCAGACGACACGTTCGCCGTTAAGATAGACGGCTTCGATCCGCATGGGCAGGGTGCGGAACACAACCAGATCAGCGCAATCGCCGGGCGCGAGGCCGTTGGTTAGGCCCTGCAGACGAATCAGCCGCGCGGGATTCGTGGTTACCGCCGAAATGGCGCCGTTCAGCGGAACCTGCGCAATACGCATCAGGTTCGCGATGGCGCGGTCCATGCGCAGCGCCGACCCCGCCAGTTTCGAAGTGCCGGCAAGGACAACGCGGTCGTCGGCAGTGAGATCGACATCAAGCTCACCCAGCCGGTAGGAGCCGGGCGCCATGCCCGCGGGAGCGGCGGCGTCGGTGACCAGAACGGTTCGCGCCGGCCCCTTGGCTCGCACCGCGACACGCAGAAATGCGTCGTCCAGATGAAGGCCGTCCGCGATAAAGCCGGCAGTGAGGCGATCTTCGGCGAGCTGGTCGAGGAGCAGATTCGGGAATTTCGGCAGCGGGCTGGGCGCGGCGTTGCCCAAGTGGGTCGAGAGCGTCGCGCCCGCATCCACGGCCGCGGCGATCTGGGTTTTGTTCGCGCCGGTATGTCCGATGGCCACAGTGACGCCGGCGTTCACGAGCGCGGCGATGTATCGCGGCGACTCCGGCCAGTGCGGAGAAACCGTCGCGAGGCGAATACGGCCGTCGGCCGCATCCTGCATGCGCGCGAATTCGTCGAGATCCGGAGGACGCACCCACCGCGCCGGATGCGCGCCGCGCGGACCATCGTCCGGACCGATGTGCGGGCCCTCGATATGAAATCCGGCAATGGCGCCATGACGCACTCGGGCAAGATTGCGCAGGCTTGCGCACATTGCATCGGGCGAACCAGTGATGACGGTCGGAAGACAGCGCGTCACGCCGGTGGCGAGAATGGCGTCGAGCGCCCGGCCGATGTCTTCCAGTGACGCATTTGGATCATTGAAATCGACGCCTGCAAAGCCATTGATCTGAAGATCGACGAAGCCCGGAGCGAGATACGGCGCATCGAGGGACGCTTGCGTTGGACGCGCGGAATGAATCACCCGATCGAATTCGACGGCGATCGACTCGCCTGTAACCGCGTGGATGCCCGAACAGATCATGCCGCGTCCGGTTTATTCACAGCGCGCCAACAGGCTTCCCACAGCGATTGCGCCCAAGTCACCGCAACGAAACGCCAGGAAAGTTGTTGAAATGCGCCGCGCGCAGCCGGAATTCGCTGGAATTTTCAAACCTTTTCACGATACAACAAGGGAACGGATTGGCTGGCGCGTGACTCCTGCGGATGCTCCGGGGGGAGATGCCCGCGACGGGGTTGCGCGCACAGTCGTCTGTATGGGTTCGCTAATCTGAATCCATAAGATGAAACGGATTATCGCGGCGCTCCCGCTTCTGCTGGTTTCGTGCGCGCACGACCGCCAGGCCGCGCTTGAGCCGGCTCTCAACACCATCAACGCGGATTCGCTGCTGGGTGAAATCAAGACGCTCTCGTCCGACGATTTCGAAGGCCGCAAACCCGGCTCCGCGGGCGAACAGAAAACCATCGCTTACATGCAGCGCGAGTTCCAGCAGATGGGACTGAAACCGGGCAATCCCGACGGAACCTGGCTGCAGAGCGTTCCCCTCGCGGGTATCACGTCGAAATCTCAACCCGACATCGAAGTCAAAGGCCGCAAGCTGGCTCTCATCGACAAAAAAGATTACATCGCGCTTTCCAGCCGCTATGTTCCCCAAGTGGATGTGAAGAACTCCGATGTCGTCTTTGTGGGCTATGGAGTGGTCGCTCCCGAATACGGCTGGGACGACTACAAAGACGTCGATGTAAGAGGCAAGACCATCCTCATGCTGGTCAACGATCCGGCCGTCCCTGATCCGAAGGACCCTTCGAAGCTCGACGTCAACATGTTCAAGGGCGCGGCCATGACCTACTACGGCCGCTGGACGTACAAGTACGAAATCGCGTCGCAGAAGGGCGCGGCGGCGGCGATTATCATTCACGAAACGGGTCCGGCGGGTTATCCGTTTGAGGTGGTCGCGGATAGCTGGGGCGGCGAGAATTTCGACATTGAGCGCCCCGACAACAACGCGGGCGAGGTGGCCGTGAAAGGCTGGATGACTTACGCCAAAACCGCCGAACTCTGCCGCATGGCGGGACTGGATCTCGCGGCGCTCAAGCAGGCGGCCATTCGCAAGGATTTCAGGCCGGTGACGCTGCCCGGGGCCAGGGCGAGTTTCGAGATCGAGAACACGCTGCGAAAGATCGAGTCGCACAACGTGGTGGCGAAACTGGAAGGCGGCGATCCCGCGCTCAAAAACCAGTACGTGATTTACACCGCGCATTGGGACCACCTGGGCCGCGATCCATCGTTGAAAGGCGATCAGATCTATAACGGAGCCGCTGACAACGCTTCCGGCAGCGCGGGTCTGCTCGAAATCGCCCGCGCTTATACGCACCTTTCGCCCGCGCCGAAGCGCTCCATTCTTTTTCTTTCCGTGACCGCCGAAGAGCAGGGCTTGTTGGGCAGCGAATATTACGCCGCCAATCCGCTCTATCCGCTGAAGGACACGCTGGCGGATATCAATATGGATGTCCTCAACATGTGGGGCAAAACGTCCGATCTGACGCTCATCGGTCTGGGCAACTCAACCCTCGACGATACGACCGCGGAGGTTTTGAAAGAGCATGGCCGCACGGTCTCGCCCGATCCGGAGCCGGGGGAAGGTTCCTTTTACCGTTCCGATCACTTCGAGTTCGCAAAACAGGGCGTTCCCGCGCTGGATCCCGACGCGGGCGTAGATTACATCGGTAAACCTCCGGGCTACGGCAAGGAGAAGCGGGATTACTACACCGAGCACGATTACCACAAACCCTCCGACGAAGTGAAGCCCGACTGGGATCTTTCGGGCGCCGTGGAAGACCTGCGGGTCTTTTTCGAGGTTGGATACAGGGTTGCCCAAGGCGATCATATTCCCGAGTGGAAACCGGGTACTGAGT
>JASHSD010000192.1 GCA_030036985.1 Bryobacteraceae bacterium | reverse complement strand
TCGTTCGACTCGCCCACGCGTGGCGCAGTACATCAAATTGGCTCCGAGCCGCTGGGATTTCAATCCGGTTTGGCGCTGATTTATATCCAGGAAATAACTAGGCAGTACTTCAATGCGGTTCGGACACGCGACCTTAGTCGCGTTTTCAAATGTCGCACCCAAAAAACGCGACTGAAGTCGCGTGTCCGGTTCTATTTTTCCGGTTCGTCGTATTGGCCCACGGGCCTCGCCCAGATATTCCGGTACCGCACAATATTGTGGTGGTCCTGCAGGATGATCGGACCCTCCGACGGACCGGGCTTATACTTCGGAACCTGCCGATAAATGGTCGGCCCCATCTCTTCTTTGTGGTTATGCAGCAGCACGCCGTTCAGGAATACGGTCATGGATGCCGACTTCGTCCGCCGTCCCTCGGTGAACACCGGCGCTTCGAAGACGATGTCGTAGGTCTGCCATTCGCCCGGCTTGCGAACGGCGTTCACCAGCGGCGGCCACTGGCCGTACATCGCACCCGCCTGGCCGTCGGCGTAAGTCGGGCTGTGGTACGAATCCAGCACCTGAATCTCATACAGGCCCATCAGGAACACGCCGCTGTTGCCGCGGCCCTGGCTGGTTCCGGTTACGCCCGGCGGCTCCATCCACTCGACATGCAACTGCACGTCGCCGAACTTCCTCTTGGTGGCGATATCGCCGCTGCCGGGAACCACTTCGAAATAGCCGTCGCCCACCTTCCATCGCGCCGGACCCGCGCTGACCGTATAAGCCGCCGTGCCCAGTTTGGCGGCGGTCCACTGCGAGAGGCCCTTGCCGTTGAACAGCACCACCGCGTCCGACGGCGGCTGACCCGGCAGCGCGCCGGGACGCACCACCTTTGGATGAGGACGATAAGGATCGTGCACGTGGTACGGCAGGCCCGGCAGCAGCGGAGTGTCCGTGAAGCCCGCGTCGGGGTTCTGCTGCGCGATCAACGCCAACCCCGCCGCGACGGCAAGCAAAGCCGGCCAGAGTTTTCGCATGCTCTCCTTACCGATTTCAGTCCTCGATTCACACCCGGTTATTCGCGCCGTGACGGCTGAGATAGCGCGCGCCGAGCGCTCCGCCCGCCGCGCATGTTCCGACCACGACAGCGAATAATATCACCAGCGCCACCAGAAACGTGGCCGCCATCAGCGTCGGATCGTTGAGGACCTGGGAAACCTGCGGGTCGCGCCGGAACTGTTCCTCAAAAGCCTGCTTGCCCATAACCGCCACGGTCACCGTCACGATCACCAGCAGACTGAGGAACGTCAAGATCCCCGTGATGGACCCGAGCCGCGCGCCCGCCCCGACGCTCAAAGCATAACCGGTCATACGGCGATAGAGCACAACGCCGCACCACCCCGCCGCCAGCACCCAGACGATCATCAGCAGATTCACGCCGGGAATCATCTCAATCAGCATCGTCGCGAGCGACATGATGATCGCGATCCGCAACGCAACCGGATTGCCGAAACCCACGGGCATCGCCCCCGAGCGCGCGCCCGCGGCGGGCTGCGGCGGGGTGGGCGCCGGCGGAGTTGGTTGGGCGATTTCGGGAATATCGAAGTCGAAGACCGGCCGTCCGCAGAGATGACAGAAACGGGCGTTCTCGACAAGCTTCGCCCCGCACGTGCAGTATTCGGGTCTTTCAGGCATGGACGTGGATTTGGGGAAAGCTCATATACGCCGCGCGGGCGTATCTTTAGTTTGACGCAGGCCGCCCGACGGCGGCAACTCCGATGTGCGTACGGCCGTTTCGCTCGCGGATACTGACGATCCGCTGATACCCGCCGTCGCGCAGCTCCATATGGATTTCGCCGTCCCATTTCTTTTCGATAATCCAGTTGGGCAACTGTTGCCGATACCAGGCCGCCACTTTGTCGGGCGAATCGTCGGTTACCAGATCGGACGCGGAGACGGCAAAGCCCTTCTCCTGGCCGTCACGATTTGAGTTCCATTCGAAGACCGCGTTGCCTCCGGATTCTTCGTGCGCGGGGCGCGCCCCTGGATACGTGGGCACGCCGGCCACGTTCGAACCCGCATGATCGTGCGCGCGAATCGAAAAACTGCCGCCGGGAAGATCGATGGAAACGTCGCCCCCATCCTGGCCGTTATGCCTCACCACCACTCGGCTCGCCACATAGATCCCGAAGGCCACGAGCAGGCAAACCACGGCCAAGGCGGTCATCAGCAGCCCGAACAGAACGCCGCCGCGGCGCGCATCGCGAACTCGCATGACAATCTCCTTCTTTGGACTACGTATGGCGGCAAACCCCGGTTCGCGAAAATCCTGCCTGTGGTAGCTTGCTCTCTTGACGGACAATATCACAGTTTTAGTGTTGGCGGACCCGGCCGCGCCGCCGTTGCGTAAGCTGGATGCGATCGGTTCCGGCGTCATGCTGAAGATCGGTAAAACCGCGGCGGACCTGGGCGATGCGGTCGCCGATGCGCGCGTTCTCTTCAACTGGACGGGATCGAAGCCCGAGGTGCGCCGCGTTCTCGAAACCGCGCCACGCCTCGAATGGATTCATGCGATGTATGCCGGGCTGGACCGTTCGCTGTTCCCGGAACTGGTCGCCAGCCCGGTCCCGCTCACCAACGGCTCCGGCGTCTTCAGCCAGTCGCTGGGCGAATTTGTCATGCTGGGCGTGCTGTATTTCGCCAAGGAAGTCGACCGCATGATGAAAGCCAAGGCCGAGCATCGCTGGGATATCTACGACAAGGTGGAGATCCGCAAGCAGACCATCGGTATTGTGGCGCACGGCGACATCGGCCGCGCGGTGGCCTGGCGCGCGAAGGCGATGGGCATGCGCGTTCTGGCCCATCGGAAAAGTCCCGCGCCGCGCGCCGGGGATGAACACGTAGACCACGTCTATGGCGTGGGCGAACTCCACGCCATGCTGCCGGAATGCGATTATGTCGCTGTCACCGCGCCGCTCACGCCGGAGACGGTCGGCATGATCGGCCGGAGCGAGTTCGAGCTGATGAAGCCGAGCGCGGTGATTCTTAATGTGGGCCGCGGACCGGTGATCGACGAAGCCGCGATGATCGAGGCGCTGCGTACGCGACGGATTCGCGGCGCGGCGCTGGATGTGTTCGATAAGGAGCCGCTGCCGCCCGACAGTCCTTTCTGGGAACTGGAGAACGTGCTGCTCTCGGCCCACTGCGCGGACCATGTGGAGGGCTGGGTCGAAGACGCGGTGGTCTTCTTCGTCGAACAATTCTCGCGCTGGCGCAAAGGCGAGCCGTTGAGGAACGTGGTGAATAAGCTGGCGGGATATTAGGTTGCATGATGACTCGGCTGCCCGCAGTTGCCAGGCTTAAGGCGAACCTGAGCTACTGCAGTGTCCCAGGAAATAAGTGGACACGCGACTAAGTCGCGTTTTCGGGCGCGACATTTAAGACGCGACTGAAGTCGCGTGTCCGAACCACATAGAACCGCCCGGTTATTTCCTGGACGCTACAGTACGAGAGCAGCTTTGAGGTCGGTCCCTCAGGCGAAATGCGGTTCACCTTTGCGGAGGTGGGCGGCGTCTCCATCTTTCGCGGGGCGTCATCGGTCGGAAAACCCTCCACGCGGGCGGAAATGTGTGACCATGC
>JASHSD010000191.1 GCA_030036985.1 Bryobacteraceae bacterium | reverse complement strand
CCCCTGTATACGGTAGCGCCGGCCACCTCCATCATCATCAGGCGCTTTACTATCGCCTCGAAAAGAGGCTCGCCCTTCAGCTTGTCGCCTTCTCCGAGATAGATGCGGATCAGTTTCGCGGGTCCTTTGATTTCGGCGTGAGGCATGTGCGCCTCCTGCTTTGCGCCTTTGGCCACGGCCTTGACGATATTGGTGTCCTGAACTTCTATGAGCCCGTCGATCACCATTTCGTACAGCGTGGGGAGAACTTCATTAACTTTTTCCACGCTGTCGATGAATTCGATGCGCATGGGCATGTGCCCGGCCTGTATTTCGCCGACCAAGGAGTGAACCGCCCCATGCGTGCCGAACCCGGCGACCGGCCGAAGGACAGTGGCGCCGGCCACGTGCTTGTTGCGGAGGAAACGCAGAATCGCGTCCCAGAGGGAGTCCGCGTGGCGATGAACATCTTCGTTGACGTAAATCGTGACTTTTTTGGCCGCGCCTTGGGAGAGCATAGGATCAGCCCGTCCTTTCCTGATTTGGAGAGATCGTCGAATCGGGGATGAATGGAGGCGGGGCAGTATCGGGTTGCGACCGGAGATTCGATGAAATCAATTGACCCCTCCAAAACCGGTCCCATCGTCTCTTAACGTCCGAACCGGCCGGCACAACATCAGGAGTCATTGGCCGCAAACGCCACGGCATCAGGCGAACCCCACCGCCGCTATCAGAGTACACCCCCTCCGCGCGAAAGTTCAACCGCATCGGCGCGCCATTGACCATGAAGACCGAAACGCTCATAATGGGACAGGCGTTGGAGTTCGCCTTTAAGCCGCCTTCGGGCAGATGACTCCTGTTTTCGGGAGATAATTCCGAGGCGGGCTATGGCGATCTCCGATCCAAACACAGCCGGACTGAACGAATCGCACATCCGCGGCCTCCTGACACGCTGGCAGGAGATCGATCGGCTGATGTCCGAGGTCGAATCCGTTCTGGCGGCCGAGAGTTCCGGGTCGGTTTTTCCGAAGTACAAGCCCGAGTTGACCCCGGTCCAGACGCGCGTCGTGCGCGATTACATCGCAAACATCCGGCGTGAACTCCTGCAATCGGCCACCGGGCTTGGCGTGCCTTTGCCCGCCCCGAAAATCGGGTCGCTCCACGCCATTCGCGTAGATCTCATGTTCGCGGAAATCGCGGCCGAGGAATGCATGCCGGAACAGATGCGAGGCTATGGCGACCTGAGCCAGTCGGCCGTTCCTCAGCTGCGGGGTATGGTCGAACAGCTCAAGAGTTCGATCGGGAAGCTCATGACGTATCTGTCGGAGGGAGCAGACTTCGGCGCGCGCCTGCAACGGCTCGACCGGACGGAGGACGAAATCGGCCTGCTTCGCCGGATCGCGGAAATTATCGATCGCCGCGGCATGGTTGAATTTCGTCCCGCCATTTCGGCGATCCTCGAACGTCTGGAGACGAAAGCGTTCGAGATCGCCGTCTTCGGCCGCGTCAGTTCGGGGAAATCTTCTCTCCTGAATCGCATCATCGAAAGCGACGTTCTGCCGGTCGGAGTGACTCCCGTGACCGCCGTCCCGACGCGGGTGATTTTCGGACCGGAACCTTCGATTACCGTCTCGTTTGCGATCGGACGGCAGGAAAGGCTTGGCATCGATCATCTGGGGGAATTCGTCAGTGAAGAACACAACAGGGCCAATCGGAAACAAGTGACCCGGATCGTTGTCGAAATTCCTTCCGCGCGGCTCGGTGAAGGGATCGTCTTTGTCGATACACCGGGTCTCGGGTCGCTCGCGACCGCGGGTGCGGCGGAGACACTGGCATACCTTCCAAAATGCGACATGGGTGTCCTGCTCGTCGATTCCGGTTCCACTCTGACCGAGGAGGATCTTGGCACGATCCGCATGCTGCTGGAAGCCGGCGTCCCCACTTCCGTCCTCCTCAGCAAAGCGGATCTGATCAAGTCCGCCGATCGCGAACGCGCAACCCTCTACACGAAAGAGAAAATCCGGGAAAGGCTTGGGATTGAACTGCAGGTGCGCCCGGTCAGCATCTCGCCGGATGAAGAACGCCTGCTCGAATCCTGGTTCGAAGACGAGATCGCGCCGCTGTACCGACGGCATCGGGAACTGGCATCCCAATCCATCCGGCGCAAGATCGGCGTGCTGCGCGAAAGCGTGGAATCCGCGCTGAGGATGCTTCTGCGCAGGCATGGTCCAAACCGGCCCGGTGCGGAAGCCGTACAGCTTGCGGCCGGCAAGCTCCGGCACGCGACCGGGGCGTTCGACGAGACAACGCGCGAATGCTTTCTGGCGCTCGACCGGTTTCGCCTGGCGCCGGGGCGCGTAATCCAAGGGATCGCGCGCGAAGCGGTCACCGTGCAGGCGGAACTCGACGGTGAATGGGTTCGCGCCACTTCCAGGCGAATCGCGGCGGACATGACTCGCGACATCTCCGACCTGTTGGCGGGACTTGCGCTGAACTCCACCGCCAGCCTGATCGATTGCGCCAAAGATTTAAACATTGCGGAAGCGCCGGCCCCCGGGGAGATTTCGCAGGCAATTCAGGAAATGCCGGCAATCGACATTGGCAGTCTTCAGGTTTCGCTTCACGGAGGCGCCCTGTCGGGAATCTGGCCTCGCCTGGCCACACACAGATTCGAGAAGACACTCGAAGACCAGGTCGGTCCCGCGATTTCGCACGCATTCGCAGCTTACGCCAGTGTTCTGCAGCGGTGGCTGCGGATGACGCTGAATGACCTCCGGGAGCGTTTCGACGCGTATGCCGAAAACTATCGCGCCGCGATTGTCCGTCTGGAGCAAGCGGGTCCGGCTCCCGATTCGGGCGCCACCGCCGGTATTGAGTCCGATCTCGCCGACCTGGAGCTTGCCGAGGAGGTGACTGCAAAATGAACGATTCGAGGGAGTACCGGTTCCCATATCTCATCCGGACGGCGGCGGATTTCCCCGAAGACTTCCCGCGCTTCCCCGACGGAACGCTTTTCCCCGGCCTTTTTTTGCCCCGAGACGACCCCGACTGGTTCGGACGTTCCGCCAACCCGCCTCGCGTGATCCTGCTCAATAACGATGTGCTGGACGTGCATTTTCATCCGAGCTGCGAACGCCCATCTGTCTCGATCCCCTTCGATGAGCGTCTCTCGGTCCAGATCGGCCGGCTGCTGCTGATCGGATGGATCCGGCTTGCGTCTTACGGTACGGACATCAAGCTGCCTTACAAGCGGCGGACCGATGAACCGGTCCGGATTTTCCTTGGAATGCTCCGCGCGAGACTGCTCCGGCCGCACGGGAACGGTGGCACGGAATGCATGCGCCTGGGAGACGCGCTCGATCTGAAATTCCGGAACGAGTTGAATGAGGAGATCGACAAGGAAGAGATCGGGATGGTTCGTTTGTTCATCGCTCCGCAAAAATTGCCCGGCGGATGGTTCTTCCGCGGGAACCGCTCCACTGCCGGCTGCCTGTTGAATCTGTCGGATCGCCGTTTGACGTGGATTACCGAATGCTACGGAGGAATCCGCCAGCGGTATGGGGCGCTGGTCACCTGGGCTCATGCCGACAACGTTGCCCATGTTTTTCTTGACACCGAAGGATCCGAGTGTCGCCTTTCGGTGATGTTGCGAAACGGAAAGGTCTGGAAGATCGGGATTCCGGCGGAGCGGTCCGCGGACGCCCGGGAATTTGCCGCCATATCGAGGCGCCTGCTGTCGTCGTGGATGGCGGGTGTGGGAGCGCCCCGGTGATGGAGGCTCTGATAGCACGTCTCCAGTCCATTCACGACAGCGATCGTGGGGTGATGGAGTTGATCGCGCAGGGTGAAGCGGCTGTTCCGGCCCTGAGAGAGTTTCTTCTCAACGGCAGACCGGCGACTGTCTTTCAGCCCAGGATGAACGCCGTGAAAGCTCTCGCCGAAATCGGGGCGAAGAGCGTGCTGATCGAGTACCTGAGGCATCCGATCGGGAGCAACGATCCGGTTGTGCGTCTGGGAGAGGAAGCCGTCCGGAACACCGCGCTGCGGGAACTGGTCCGATGGCCGGATGAAGACGTGGCCACGACGGTCATGGATATTCTCCGTGAACGGCCTCTGCCGGGCGCTTGTGAAGCCGCGGGCCGGTTGCGGCTGCTGCATGCGGCGCCATATCTTGTCGATGCGCTGGCGGACGACGTGAGCCGGCCGCCGGCCATGGACGCCCTGCGGTCGATGCTTCCGGAAGTCACGCCCCTGCTGATCGAAACGAGTCTGCGTTGGAGAAGAGACGGTTCGGAAGACGATGAACCGCCGCTTCACCGCCGGGCTCAAGCCGCCATGCGCGTTTTGTCCGAATCGGCCCTGACTCCGGAGGAGGGAGTCAGGCTCGATCCTCTTTTGATCTGCGATGACCCCGAGATCGTCGCTTGCGCTTCGCGAATCCTTCTGAAAGCGAGGAACACAGATCGCGGGCGCATCGCATCGGCGATGATCGACGCTCTGGTGTGCGCGCCTCTATTTCACGGTTATTGGTTTATCCGGAATGAAATCAGGGAGCTGCTGGAATCCTGCGGACCCGATGCGTTGTCTCCCTTGGATGCGGAGATTCGCCGCCGTAAAGCTGTGCCTCCTGAACAGGCGAGCCACGACATGCTGCTTCCGATGCTGGTGAACGTCCAGCGTCGAATAAACGAGAAATCACCATGAGAATCGCAATTATTTCCGATCTCCACGCCAATCTGGAGGCGCTTGAGTATTTTCAGGAGGCGCACGACGAACTCTGGGTTTTGGGCGATCTGGTCAATTACGGTCCCAATCCCCGAGAGGTCGTCGAGTTTGTCCGGCGATATGCTTCTGTGGCAGTCAGAGGGAACCACGACAACGCCATCGGATGCAACGAGGATCCTCGCTGTTCTCCGCCGTACCGGGAGATGGCTCGGGCAACGGGCGAATTCACCGCGCGTGTGCTGGACGCAAGCGACAAAAGGTATCTGGCAGGGCTTCCGCTGACGGCATCGCGTGTGATCGACGGAAAGCGGTTTACCTTGTGTCACGCCACGCCCTCGAATCCGCTTTTTGAATACCTGCCTCCGGATTCGTCCGAGTGGGTAGAACGGGCCGAAGCCGTCGGCGCCGATGTGCTGCTCGCCGGTCACACACACATGCCGTTCGTCCATGAAGGCCGCGGCCGAATCGTGGCGAATCCCGGCAGCCTCGGCCAGCCGAAGAACGGAACGCCGAATGCTTGTTACGCCGTTTGGGACGGAGAGCGAATCGTATTGCATTCGTTTCCATATCCTTTCGAAAGGACCATCGAAAAGCTCAGCGCACTCGGCTTGGATCCTAATGTTGTCGCCGGTCTTTCGGCCGCGCTACGAGGCGGCGGGCGGGTCACGCCGCGAAGCGTGGCGCAAGATCGATCTGAATCAAAGCCATTTTGACGTAATCCCCGGTGTGATAGCGCGGGTCGGCAGCCAGTCTGTACATCTCGACGATCCGGCCGGGATTCCCGTCCGCGGCTTCCAGGATTCTCCGCTGGAGATCCCCTCTGTCGATCTCCGTCGGCAGCCGAAACCGTTCCGCGGCGAGCGCCGCAAGCAACCGGCTGTCGTGGTCGGAAAGAGGCTTCAGTTCCAGATGCTCCCGAGGATCCCAGAACAATCTATGCAGGAACCCGAGCCGATCGGGCGATACCGCGGTGACGATCAACGACATGCGCGGGTTGTGATACAGCGGCTGTAGAAACCGGTACATCGGGGCACTGGCGCCGCGAACATCCTCCAGAACCAGGGAGCACGGTTCGAGCGCCAGCGCTCGCCACAAGACGCCCCGCAAATGCAGGCTGGTCTCGTGAGCCGGCGTCTCGAGCAAACCCAGAGCGCGCGCCAGTTCCACCAGCAGAGCATGCGGATGCGCCGCGCACGCGATCCGCACGAGGCGCGAGCCCACCGGGGACCCTGCACATGCCTCGTCGATCAATCGCGATTTACCCGAGCCGCGCGGACCCAGAATCAGCAGGGAACGACGGTCCCGCAGAGCCTTGTCGACGCACAGCAATGCGCTCTCACGACCGATTAACGGCAGTTCGCCGCTCACAAAAGGCTTCACACGCACATCGATTCCAGCAGACCTGCCATAGTTCGGCAACGATCCGCGGCCGCTTCAATGCTCTCGATAATCTCCCGCGTCTTCAGGAATTGCGAGGCATCGGGTTCTTCGTCCCGAGCTCGGACCAGGTCCCGCTGAAGAACCCGGCTGATCTCCGATTGAAGCGTGTGAATCGTGCCATACGCAGCCGCGGGCTTGCCGTGTCGGGACAATTCACCTCCGTCCGCATCACGGCGCTTGATGCAATCGTGCAGATGGTCGACGCACCGGAGAATGAGGTTGCACGTGATGGCGGCGATCTCGACGGTCTGCCCGGAGGTGTGCGTCGCCAGAACCTGCGCGCAATTCTGAATCGATTCGATCGACGCATCGAATGCGGCCGTCAGGCGCAGGGAATCTTCCGGCGCAGGATCGATAAAGGAACTTCGGTCGAGATTCTCACAGATCACCTGCTTCATCGCAGCGCTCTGTTGCCTGAGCAGCGCGATTTGTTCCGCCACGGGGCGGGATTCCGGCGGGTGTAAATCCGCTTCCTTAGCCAGAAAGATGGCCGCTCGCCGAACGATATCGCAATGACGAACGAGTTGAGAGCGCAGCGGCTCGTCGCGGGTTGCAAGTGGATAGGGCACGGGTCTCCTGTCGTTTTGAGTCAGGAGTCATTGGCCGCGAGTTACGCAACGGCATCGGGCGAACCCCACCGCCTCATTCAAGATACATCGGTCGAAATGCAACTTCAACCGACCGAAGCTAGTCCGGGAACTTGCCTCTGTGGGCGATATATGGTTTTATTGAAATGGCAATGGAGTTTGCCGTTCCAGCCGCAGCTGGAAAAACTGCCTCTTCTACAAATGGCTGATAACTCCTCAGGCGCCATGGGCGCGAAGCTGAGGATCCGTCATGGGAGGAGTATCAGAAACCTGTCGAAACCGCGCGGGATTGTCGAATCCGGCGGCGCCTGACCCCGACCGTCGAGGACTGCCATGACCCGCACGGTTTTCTATAACCTGCTGCAGATCCTTTTTGTGATGGCGTTCGCCCCGCTTTATGCGGGGGTGCTCTCACGGCTCAAAGAGATCGTGCAGAGCCGGCGCGGACCGAGCATCGTTCAACCGTATCGCGATATCTGGAAGCTCTTCCGGAAAGATCAAATTCTTTCCGAGGAAACAACCTGGATCTATCGGCTGACGCCTTATCTGGTTTTCGTTCTCCCGATCTTCGTCACCATTCTCATTCCCGTGCTGACGGATTTCCCGCTGGCATTCGCCTTCATGGGGGATATGCTCGCGGCCGGCTTCTTCCTCAGCCTGGCGGGATTCTTTGCCGCGCTTGCGGCTGTCGATACAGGAAACCCCTTTGGACCCATGGGAGCGAGCAGAACCCGCATGGTCGGCTTCCTCTCCGAACCCGTCTTCATGATCGTGTTTTTCACGGTTTCCTTTGTGGCGCAATCGACGATACCCTACATCGTCCAGCAAAAGTGGGTTGCGAACGCGGGAGCGTTTTTTTCGCCGGCGCACATTCTGCTGCTGATCGCTTTTCTGATGCTGATTCTTGCCGAAGGCGGACGGATACCGGTCGACAATCCCACCGGGCATTTTGAATTGGCGATGATCGACGAATCGAAAGGACTGGAATACTCGGGCCGCGGCGCCGCGCTCATGAAGTGGGGAGGCGAGATGAAATTCCTGGTTCTGACGTGCGTCTTCCTGAACGTGCTGGTCGCGCCGTGGGGACTGGCGCACGGGCAGCCTGTCACGGGCGTTCTGATTGCCTTCCCGCTGATTCTGTTTAAAATTCTGCTGTTTGTGATTGTGCTGGTGGCGATCGAGTCGTCGCTGGCCAAATTGCGCTTGTTCCGCATCAGCGAATTTCTTGGCGCCGCGTTCATTACCTCGGTGGCGGCGATGGTCACCAGCATCTTTCCCGGAGCGTGAAACATGACCGCGCCGCATTCCTCACTGGCCGAAGCCCTGAACGCCCTCGGCGCCGGTCTGGTGCTGATTGCCGCCTTTGCCATGGTGGCGACACGACAGGTGCAGGGAGTGGTGCGATTCTTCATCGTGCAATCGTCGCTGCTGGCTGCGTGCTGCTTCCTGCTCGGCTACAGCCGAAGTTCGAAACATCTGTTGGCCCTTGGCGTTATCACGGTCGCGGCCAAAGTCATCGCCATCCCCTGGATACTGCGCCGGCTTCTCCCGGAGGAATTTTACGAACGACGGGAGATCCAGCAGGTGGTCAACATCCCGGCGTCATTATTGGTTTCCCTGTTTCTTACTGTTTTCGCCGAATTCCTCCTGGGACCTGTAACCGGCGCCAACGCCGATCCCGTGATTCGCATTAATTTTCCAATCGGCCTTGCCTGCGTTCTGATCGGAGCCTGGTCGCTGATCGCCCGGCGGGAAGCCATTCCGCAGCTTGTCGGCATTCTGGCCATGGAAAACGGGTCTTTTCTGGCGGGGATTGCG
>JASHSD010000190.1 GCA_030036985.1 Bryobacteraceae bacterium | reverse complement strand
AAGATCAGAAACAAAGCCGGAAGGAAGAACAGTTTTCTCATCAGAATCTGAACCTCGCTGTCGCTGTCATGGAGCGCATGGCCCCGGCGGCCGTCGGCAATCCGTATTGAATGGAGCCGACGGTGGTGTTGATCTGGGTAATGTTCACGTGATTAATCGGGTTCGTGCTGTCGATCCGAAATTCGAAGCGTCGCTTTTCGTCGATCTGGAACGAACGGAAGAAAGACGCAGTCAGGGTGAACTGCGGAATGCCGGGGATCGTGTCGCGTCCCGCGTCGCCAAATGTTCCCGTCGCGGGAACCGCAAACGCCGCCGTATTGAAAAAGCCGGATCCGTCGGTCACCGGCAAGCCTGTGGCCTCCGCGCGGGCGTCCCCGGTATAACCGGTTCCCGACGAATCGCCATTGATCGTGGCCGTGAACGGCGTTCCGGAAGTCGCGTTCAGAAGCCCCGCGATCGTCCAGCCGCGCAGCATGTTGGCCGTAAGTCCCGATCGCGTGGCCGAGACCGGCGACTGGAAGTTGTAATTGAGCCGCAGCGTGTGCCGCTGATCGAACGGCGACAGCGCACGCTCGGCGCTGATGTCGTTCGGGATCAGCACCGGACCACCACCGAGAGTAGACGAATCGTCGATGGCTTTCGAGTACGTATAAAGGATCTGAAACGAAGCGTTGCGCGAGAATCGCCGCTGCAGCGCCAGCTGCAGCGCGTTATAGCTGGAGTTGCCGATCGAATTGTCGTATTCGAATTCGCCCGCGTACGGAATGGCGAGGCTGCTCTGCACCAGCAGCTGCGGCGTTCCCAGCGGAGCGCGATTGGGAAGCTGCAGCACGTCCAGATCCGTGCCTTTGATGCCGTTATAGGTGATCGTAAAGACGTAGGTTCGCGCAAACGTTTGTTGGATCGCGGCCGTCCAGTTCTGCGAATAACCGGGATGGTAATTCTTGTCCACCACGAACGTATTCGCGATCGTGTCCGATGTCTCGGACGGAAAACTGTTCTCGAGAGTCAGCGGCGTCGTCACGCTTTGGAAAAGTTGGGTCGTAGTCGCGAACGGCGGCTGACCGATCAGCCGCTGCGCCAGCGTTCCGTAGATGCTGCCGTTGTAATAAATGCCATACCCGGTGCGAACCACCAGCTGCCGCGCTTTGAACGGCTTCCAAGCGATGCCGATGCGCGGTGAAAACATCTTGTAGTCCGGCTTGATGAGACTATCCGGAAACTGCCCCGAGTATGCGCCGGTCTGTCCCGGCAGAACCTCCGACACCGCCGTGAATCCGGGCGTAAAATCCAGGTCCGACATCTGATTGTACTTTTCCGTGTACGGCTGGAAAAACTCATAACGCAGGCCGCCGTTGATGGTCAGGTTCGAAAACGGACGGTAATCGTCGGTGGCGAAGCCGTTCACCACGGATTCGCGCAGATAGCGGGCGTCGTTGTTGTTGAGATACGTGACTTCCGAGCTCTGATAGGGAAGGCCCAGCAGAAAATCGGAGAAATCGTAACCCGTCTCGATGCCGGTAAAATTCAAGGTGCCGCGGGCGTTCGAATCGGTCGTGATATTGGTCTGCCGCCGCTGAAAGCCGACGCCGTAAGTGATGGTCTGCTTCCCGTGAATCTGAATGAGCTGCTCGGTGGTCGAAGAGGTTTGCGGCCGCGTCGAGGAAGGTTCGCCGTCACTCAGCGTGCTGAAGTTCGTGAATTGGATCGTCGGCGGCCCGTATTGCTCGGGCGTGGGAAACACGCCGTTGATCCCGAGTTCGCCCTCGATATTGGAACCGTAGGAAAACGCGGAAAGCTTGTAGGTCGGATTGCGGCTGAAGTTCCAGGTCAGGCTGTTGATCAGCGTGCGGCTGATGGTGCGCCGGTACGTGATCGCGGCGCTCAATCCATATCCCCGCGTGGGGTCGGCAAAGCCAAAAGGCTGTATCGTCTCGGAGTCGGCGTGCTGGTAATTGACGTTGACATCCAGCGCGTCTTTGCTGGTGATCGTCTGATTGATGCGCGTCTGCAGATTGTCGTTGTTCAGCGGATTCGCTCCGATCAGCTGATAATTGTTCTTCGTGCCCGGCGCGTTCGGCAGCGGAATGTACTGCAGCAGCCCTAACGCGGCGGGATTCAGCATGCTTGCGGGAATCACGTTCCCGGGAAACGGATTGGTGGTTCCGGGATAAGTAATGTTCGTCCCCAACGCGGAGAAATCGCCGGCTCTCTCGGCCGCTGTCGGAACGGTGGATACATCGTCGAAGCCGGTTTTCGATCGGACCCCGGTGTAGTTCACGAACCAGAAAGTCTTGTCGCCGCTGAACAGATGCGGGATCACCAGCGGTCCGCCGCCGTTGAATCCGAACCGATTGTAGGCGTATGCGGCCTTCGGCACTTCCGCGCCGCTCAACGTTGTGGGCGATGTGAACGAATAGGGCCGCGCGTTCAGAGCGGAGTTACCGAACTGGTAAAAGACGTTGCCCTGAAATTGGTTGCGGCGTCCCCGGTTGATCCGGTTGCCGAACTGGAAGTT
>JASHSD010000189.1 GCA_030036985.1 Bryobacteraceae bacterium | reverse complement strand
GACAGCGCGAATTTCCACGCCATCCGCGGCGATTGCACCGTGTTTGCTCCCGCGCCGATTTACGGTATTCTGGCCCGCGTTCTCCCCGGAACCCACATCGACCTGGAGCTTGCGCCCGTGACCGATTCCGTTTGGCTGATCAGCAAATTTTCGATGTCGCTGAATCTTTCCAAACTCATGTTGTTCAATTCCAGGCGGGTGATGAACAACACCTATACGGACTATAAATTGAACAGCGCGGCGTTGCGGGAATTGCTGGCGAAGGCCGACGAGCCGTAACCGCTTGCTCACGCGAGCGGCTCAGTAAGCAACGACCTTCCGAGCCGCGACCGCGAGGGCGCGCTATTCCCAATACACGAACGCCATGGCATTGCCGGTGCCAGCCTCGGACCGATAGCACGGAACGTAATCCACCAGGCGGAAATCGAGGTCCGTTTCATTCATCGCGGCGATCACCGGATACCAGTTCTTGATCTCCGCCGTCCCGACCTTGAACAGCCCTTCGGGAATATCCGCGAGCGCCTTCTCATCGCGCTTCTCCATAGCTTCGAGAATCGTGCGGTCCAGTTCCTCGTCAATCACGAAATGCGTGAGCCCTCCCGACGCCATCACCGCTACCCTGCCGCAGCCGTCGAAGCTCCTGATCGCCCGATGCAGCGCGCGGCCCAGATCGAGGCAGCGCCGGTTCTTCGGCACGTTGTGCGGAAAATGCACATTGAGGATGATCGGAACGCTGGGCGGAGGCGTGTCGCCGAGGATCGAATGATAAAGAAATCCGTATGCGTGCGGGATGCCGCCGCGCGGCGCCGCTTTGGGGGTCGTGTCGGATTGCGCGAGATCGAAATTCTCCGCCGCCAGGGAGTCGAGGATGTGGTCCGCCAGCGCCGTTGCGCCGGGATAATTGGCGCCTTCGGCCGGTGAATTTCCCGGCTCCGCGATATTGATGCCCGGAGGGTTGTCCTTCGCCAGATGCTGTATGTTGCGGATCTGCGCGCCGCGGTAAACGGTAATGGCGGGCGTGAGGCCTTCATCGAAGAACTCGCGCTGATCGTTCCCCACGATCACCACAGCTTCGGGCGCGGTCTCTTTGAATTTGCGCCCGAGCGCTTCGATGGCCTTGCGGCAGAGGTGGAAGCGCTCGCGGCGGGACTCGATCGTCACTTCGGCTGCGTACCCTGGAGCGCGCTCCCCCAGCAGCGATTCATAATCCCAAGTCTTACCTCGATACCAGTGCTTCCGGTTCTCCCGGTCGGCCTGGGCACGCAAATCCCACTGCTCCGGAGGAGTGGAAAGCAAAGGTCCGTGCGAGGACCCGATGCCGAGAACGATTTCCGCCATAGTAGTCAGTCTACCGAAAACGCTTCCGCGCTGGCCTCATTTCACCGGAGGTTTGTGCCCGATAAACTTATCCGCCCACGGTATGAAATATTTCCAGTTGGGCGCGTCGGTGTGCCCGCCGTCGTGC
Source organism: Bryobacteraceae bacterium (assembly GCA_030036985.1). GTDB lineage: Bacteria > Acidobacteriota > Terriglobia > Bryobacterales > Bryobacteraceae > BOG-234. The sequence continues at coordinate 6,123 of JASHSD010000189.1, read as the reverse complement.
TGACGCCAGGCCAATTGGCCGTCGAGCAAACCGGCATTTACGGGCGGCATCTTCTCGGTGTGGTAATCGTCCGAACGGCCCAGGTCTTTCGCGCCAAGCAGGCGATATACCGGCTGCGCGGCGATCGCCGCCATGAAGCTGCCCTGATGATCCAGCCACTTCGCGTCGCCTTTTTCGGGCACGCCGAAGCTGATAAACGTCGGCCGCGGCGCGCACAGCGCCAGCATCTCGTGCGAGTCCACCGGAAGGTCCCCGGCGTTCTTCGATCCGAAGGAAGACTCCACCGCGGCGTACTTCATGAAGTTTCCGGCCATCCAGTGATAGCCGCCGGTGTTGGTCAGGTTCTCCTGCAACTCGCCCCAGTTTCGGCGTGACAGCTTCACACCGCCTTCGCCCGACGACGCAATCAATCCCAGCGCGAAGCGCGTATCGAACGCCATCGTCACGAGCGCGGCCTTGCCGTAACGCGAAACTCCCTCGATGCCGACGTGTTTCGCGTCAACCGTCTTATCCGTCTCCAGGTAGTCCAGCCCGCGCGACGCGCCCCAGCCCCACGCGCGCAGCGCTCCCCAATCGTCCGGTTTGCGCGGCTGCCCTTTGTTCACCAGCCCGATGATTCCTTTCGTCAGCCCCGCTCCGTTATCGGCCTGCACGCTGATGGGATTGAGATACGCGTAGCCCCAGCCGTCCGCGAGCAGCTGCTGCGTGGCCGGTGGATCGCCGCCGCTAACGCCGGGCGGTGGACCGAATCTTCCATTCGCGGGCGGCTTTTGTCCTGGGAGCAAGCCGCGTCCGAACAGCATCATCACCGGTACGGGACCCTTCGCGCCCGCGGGCGTGACCAGAATCATCTGGATATCGACGCTCAGCAGCGGATAAGAAGAATTGTCGACATGCCCCACCAACTCCTTGGCCGTCGCGGCATAAGGCCCGACCTTGTCGGTCACCGTGCTCTTCACCTTCCACGTGACCTTCGGAACGTTGGGCGGAATGCGCCCATAGACCTCGCGCTCGAAGTCTTCCATGATTTCCGGACGCCGCTGTTTCCACCACATCTTCGCGCTCGTCACCTTTTTACCGTTCTTCAGTCTCAGAGGATCGGGAAGATCGGGAAACGGATTGGCCTTCGCCTCGTCGTAGTTGGACGGGTTGGGAACGTTGTCCGCGCCGCTGGGCGAGGGGCGCAGCTTGCTGATGCCCAGCTGGTCCATCATGTTCTGATGATCTTCGGCGCTGGTCCAGTTCTTCGGAGGCTCCTGCTGCGCGAAGAGTGTAAACGCCGCGACAAAAGCGCCGGCGGCAAAGGCGAAGCGGCAGTTCATGTGCGATACTCCTGAACTCAGCGATATCGATAAACCGTCACGTGAAGGATATTGGGACCGCCTCCGCGGCGCAGAGACACGTTATTTCCCTGCCCCGTGTCGTCGCCCGCCAGCATCCTTCCCTTGACCCAATGCCCGTCGACGAAACGCCCCTCTTCGACCGTGGCGAGGCCCACCGACGGCGGTCCGGGCGTGTTTGGCGAAAACGTAATTGTAAGTCCCGCCCCGGCCATATAGAACTCATCCGGCCCGGCCGCAATGAAGATTCCATGCGGACTCTCGACCGGCGTCGACGCGGGCGCTGCGGCGCGATCGCCGGTAACGCTGAGCGTGAAATCGCCGAGCCGAATCCTCTGTGACGGCGTCAGTTCTTCCAAAACAACTCCCGCCACACGGCCTTTCGGACGGTTATCCAGAATAAGCGGCGTCAACTGAGAGAGCACCTCGTAGCTCTGGGCCAACCGGTTCTCCCGTCCCGCGGCTGCCGCGGAATCGATGCCGAACGGCGAAAACCCCAACGCGTCATGCTGCCCGACGACGTAAAAAGCATTAGCCGCTCCCGCCACGCCATTGTTCGCCTCGGGGATGAACAGCGGATTTCCAGGGCGATCATACAGATCGGCCCAGGTTTTGATCTCAAAATAGATGTCGGGCGCGAGAAAATCCAGCCGGGGCGCGCCCACCTTCCAGATCTCCATCGAGTGCGGTAAAGGACCGCCGCTGTTGTACTGGCCTGGCGCATAACTCGGGCGAATCAGAGCGGCATTGGCATACATCGGCAAAGGATATTCAGCCTTTCCTGCTTCCACGACCTTGCCGATATAACGCGCATAGGCCCATGCCATGAATAGGTCGTCAGTCTCGGGACCAAGGCCGAACACGGTCTCCCAGTTTCCCGAAGTTTTCCACCCGGCGTCGCGCCACTTGTCGCGAAGCTCGTCGTTAAGGTCATCCTTGTGGCTCCGCAGATAATCGATCAGCTCCTTGGGAACCGGCTGCGCAAAGGCGGCGTTCGCAGCCGGGGAGTAATCTCTGGCATCCGGTATCATGCCGACTTCGTTCTCCACCTGGATCATGATCACGGTGTGAGCTTCGCCGTCGATTTCCCGAATGTGCCGCATCAGCGCCGAAAAGGCGCCTGCGTCGGCGTCGCGGTTCGCCGCGCTGAAGGGCGTCAGGCGCTCGGTTGCGGACCCGTTTCGCAACTGCGCCCGCGGAAATCGCTCGGCGTCGCGCTTCACCCAATCGGGCGCGTAGCTCGACCACGAATTCTTCCAACTGCCGAACCACAGCAGCACCAGGCGAAGGTTATTCGCGCGCGCGCCCCGAATCACTCCGTCGAGTACGTTGTAGTCGAACCTGCCTTCCGCGGGTTCGAACTGCGCCCAGGAAACTCCGGCCAGAACGGTGTTGAGGTTCATCGCCTTCAACCGCGGCCAGACGGGTTTCATGTAATCGACGCTCGTGGCGGAGTTGTTGAACAACTCTCCCCCGAGGATGAGGAACGGCTGGCCGTCCACGATCAATTGCGTGAAATTGCCTCGGCGCTCCAGCCGGGGAATGTTCGAGACGGCCCCAGGCTGCGCGGCCATCATGCACGCCAATACGAGGCTCGTCAGCGCCGCCGCGAATTTTCCCGCTGTGGATGATCGAAGGCGCAACATTTCAGTTTATCGGCGGCTGCTCGGGCTCAATTCTTCGGCGCAACGTCCCGCACTTTAATCAGCCACTGCCCGTTTGTGCGCACGAGATCGTCGACTTCCCGGCCCGCCGCGGCCACGCGGGACGGCTTGTTCGGCCCGGCGGCGGCGAACACCGTCATCCAGTAAGCCTCCAGCCGCGCGTGATCCTTGTCGACGAACTCCAGGTAGCTGTTCGTGATCACGTGGTACATGGCTTGTCTCTTCTCGCCGGTCTTCGCCTCGTCCGCGGCGGCCCCCTGCCGCAGGCCGTCGATCATTTTCTTCAGCGCCTCGCGTCCCTTCACCGCATTCGCGCCCGTGCCGAACTGTCCATCCGGCGTGTAGGTCGCGGCGTAAGCGTCGGCATTCTCCGTATCGAGCGCCCGAACGTATTGCCACATGAGTTTCTCGATCTGTGCGCGATCCCGCGCTTCCCGTTCCGCGCTGTTTTCCGCCGCGAGTGCGGGTGAGCCGACCAGCACCGCAACCGCAAACACCGCGCCCATGAAACCGGTCTTCGTCATATCGACCTCCTGTGCCGCCGAGGATTGATCGGCATGCCGGCGCATGATATCACGAATATCGCCCCCACTCGTGTAGGCTGGAACGAACGGAGACCCGATGAAAAAGTCGCTCTTATCTGTCCTGATCCCAGGCATGCTCGCCATCGCGCTGAGCGCGCAGGACGCCACGCGCGGCGGCGCCCTCTATAAGCAGCAGTGCTCCTCATGCCATGGAGACGCTCTTCAGGGGCGCAGCGGCCCGCCGCTCGCAGGCGGCGATTTCCGGTCCCGATGGCCCGCTGCCGATCTCATCGACAAGATCAAAAACACCATGCCCCTCGACAACCCGGGCAAACTCACCGGCGGCCAGGCCGCGGATCTCTCGGCTTACATCCAACAGGCCAACGCCGCCACGCCGGCTGTCGCGGCAGCGCCGACAAGCGAATTTGCGCCCACGGGCAATCTCAACCAATTGATGCGCGGCATCATGTTCCCGAATTCCAACATCCTCTTCACCGTGCAGACGCACGACCCCGCCGAAAAGAAAAAGGCGGGCAACGCCGCAACCGCCGACGGCGGTTTCAACTGGAGCATGTGGGGGAGCGATCTTTATCCGGGATGGGATATCGTCGACTATGCGGCGATCGCGCTGGCCGATTCCGCGCCCCTGCTGCTGACGCCCGGACGCCGCTGTGAAAACGGTAAGCCGGTTCCCGTGAACGATCCCGACTGGATCCGCTTCACCAAAGAAATGTCGGACGTGGGAAAGGCGGCTTACCGCGCGTCCCAAACCAGAGACCAGCAGAAGGTGAGCGACATCACCGGCGATGTGGCGGATGCCTGTCTGCACTGCCATCAGGTTTTTCGCGACAGGTTCCGGCGGGGGGCGGGACGTGGCGCCGGCGCCGCTTCAAACAAGGAACTCCGCTGCACGAAAAATTAGTGTAGTGTCCAGGAAACCACCGGACACGCGACTTCAGTCGCGTTTTTGGTACCACATTTAAAGACGCGACTGAAGTCGCGTGTCCGAACCACATAGAACTGTCCGGTTATTTCCTGGCGCCACACCAGGCGGGATGGTAGGGGCACCCTCTGGGTCCGGCGGATTGGCCGTCCGCTTGGACTGCGGAGCGAAACCAGCCAGGCCGATTACCAATCGGCCGCAGATTCACTATTTGCCCTACATTTTCAGCAGCCGCAGAGCGTTCCGGCGATAGATCTGGTCCTTCTGATCGGCCGTAAGATCCAGGCTTTCGATCACCTTGATGGTTTCGCGAATATAGAGTCCCGGCGTCGGCTCGAAAGGCGTGTCGGAGGCGAAAACCACGTTATCCAACCCGAAGAAGTCCAGCCCACAGACGGTAGCCGCGCGCGCGCCGAACAAGGCCGTATCGGCCAGAAACCGCCGAAAATAATCGATCGGCCGTTTCTTCATCGATTTCAGCAGCAATTCGTAATCCTCGTCGGTGGTCCGCGATCCCAGCTTGTCCCAACCGTATCCGACCCGTCCTTCGAAATACGGAATCATGCCGCCCATGTGGTGCGTAATGATTTTCAGGTTCGGCAGACGATCGAGCAGGCCCGAAAAAACCATGCGCGCCATGGCGGTGCTGGTCTCGTACGGCCAGCCGAAGGTCCACCAGATTTCGTACTTCGATTTCGATTCGGTCGCGTAATCGGAAAAATTGGCCGCGCGCGCCGGGTGCATCCAGATCGGAATGTCAAGACTCGCGGCTTCCTCGAAGACCGGCAGAAATTCCGGCGCATCCAAAGCCTTACCCAGAACGTTCGTATAAATCTGAATGCCTTTGGCGCCGAGGTCCTGAACCGAACGGCGCAGCTCCTTCACCGACTCATCCGGGTCCGTCATCGGCAGGGAAGACAGGAAGCCGATGAAGCGGTCGGGGTGCTTCGCCACTAGCTCCGCTTGGCCGTCATTGCCGATGCGGGCCATGCGGACCGCGTCCGCCGCACCGAAGAAAACTTCAATGGGCGGCGAGCCGAGCGAGAGCAACTGCACATACTCGCCGAACTCATCCATGGTCCTCAGTCTCGATTCGAGATTGAAGATGTTGGGGATATTGGCGACGCGCTTTCCCATATCCTTGAGCCCATAGCTGGATTTCAGGAACTCTTCCCAGAAACGCTTGGGGAAGAAATGATTGAAGAGATCGATTTTCAGAGCCAAAGCTGTATCAGTGTATCAGCGGTCTACAGCCCGGCGGCTTTCAGCATCTCCAGAAACTGACCCATGGTCCGCATGTCCGACGACTGCGCCACAAGCTTACCCGTGCGGTCGTACACGAGGCTCTTGGGAATGCCCTGAATGAGGAATCGCTTGCCCACAACCGTGCCGGGATCGAGCAGGATCGGGTACGTGTATTTCTGTGCGGCGATGAACGGACGGACCTTGCTTTCCTCTTCGTCGGAAATGGCAAGGATCACCAGTCCTTTGTCGGCGAACCGCTGGTAAAGCGCGTTGAGATCGGGCATCTCCTTGCGGCAGGGAGGGCACCACGTCGCCCAGAAATTGACCAGCACGACCTTACCCTGAAGCTGTTTCAGGTCCCATGATTTCCCAGTCAGATCCTTGAGCGTGAAATCGGATCGCTGACG
>JASHSD010000188.1 GCA_030036985.1 Bryobacteraceae bacterium | reverse complement strand
CGATGGACATGACCGGCTACGGCCGATCCACCCGGCCCGACGCCATGAACGACCCGTGCAATCTCTCGCACGATCAACAGCTCACTTTCGTACCCGCGCTGATCGGGGCGCCGTGCCCGCCGTCTTACGGACAGCAGATGACCACCATCGCGTCCGACTGGAACGATATCGGCTCCGTGGTGGATCGCATTCTGACGCTGCGACACGTCGAGCGCGTAAGCATGGTGGCATGGTCGTTGGGAGGTCCGCGCGCGGGCGGATGGGCCGCGCAGCATCCGGAGAAAGTGCGGAAACTGGTGCTGCTCGCGCCCGCTTACAACCGCAATACGAAGGCAAATCCGCCCGCGGAGCTGCCGGCGAAAGGCTCGGCGATGACCACGCAATCGCACGCCGAGTTCGCGGCGAACTGGGACCGGCAGGTGGGTTGTCCGGCGCAATACGATCCGGCGGCGAGCGATGCCGTGTGGTCGGCCATGATGGATTCCGACCCGGTAGGGGCGACGTGGGGCACTGGCGTACGCCGGGCGCCGCAAGTAACGAATTGGGGCTGGACCCAGGCTGCCGTCATGAAGATGACGATCCCGACTCTCGCCGTTTCGGGCGCGCACGATAAGCAGGTCCCGCCCGATCGGGTGCGGGATCTTTACGCCGATCTGGGATCGAAGCAGAAGGTGTTCATCGATCTCGCCTGTTCATCGCACAACGCAATGTGGGAGAAAAACCATCTGCTGCTGTTCCGCGCGTCTCTTGAGTGGCTGGAAAAAGGGACGGTGAACGGGATGGAACAGGGCACGATCAAACTGGGCTATTGAAGCCGGCGCTCAGTTTTGCTGCGGATCGTGCATGTTGTGATGGATGGCGTAGAGCGCCAGTTCCAGACGATCGGAAACGCCCAGTTTATCGAAGATATTGTGCAGGTGGTTTTTCACGGTCTGTTCGCTGATGAACATCCGCTCGGCCATTTCCTTGTTCTTGAAGCCCTGGGCCACCAGTATGACAATCTCGCGTTCGCGCGAGCTCAGCGGCGCGCCCTGCTCGCGCAGACGAAGCCGGGCGGCGCTGTTCCCGGGCGCGGCGGGCGGCGCCGAGCTTTTCTTCGCCAGACGGCGGATCACGTCGGCCGTGCTTTTGCGATCCAGCCAGATTTCGCCCGCATGCACTTTGCGAATGCTCTTGAGCAGGAGTTCCGTCGATGTCTGTTTCGGGACGATCCCGCAGCACCCATGCCGGACCGCTTCAAAAAGATCTTCCTTCTCGCCATCGTCCGAAAGCATAATGACGCGGGTGGGAAGGTTAGTCTCCTGAATGACGTTGAGAACCTTCTGTCCTCCGGCGGAGTTGGCCGACCAGCCGAGCAGACAGATGTCGGGACGCTCTTTTCGGATCAACTCGACGGCCGCGACGGCGGCATTGGCGCAACCGACGATCGTGAAATCGGGCTGTGCGGAGAGGACCTTCGCAATCCCGTCCCGGAAAAGGTTCTCTTCGTCGACAATAAGGACACTGATCGAGTTCAAAATGGCCGTCTGGCTTTCACCCAGGCTCTCAGCGATGAACAACTTATCCAGGGTTCTAGTACCACAATGTACCACAACGTCAATCGTAATAGTTTAATGGGAATGCCGGAATTTTTCGTGGAAATCGCCCGCGGCATCGGATAGACTTGAGGCGCAACTGCAAAAAAGCATGAAACCGGATCTGGCCGAGATCAAATATCAGCGCTTCTGGAAAGGGCTCCAGCAACTGGGTCTGAATGCCTACGAGGCACGCTCCTATCTGGTGCTGCTGGGGCACCCTCGCTTCAAGGCGCTGGAGCTTGCGCCGCGCGCGCACGTGCCGCGGCAGAAAATCTACGAGGTTCTCGACAGCCTTGTCGAGAAGGGATTCGCGCACGTGGTTCAGGACCGCACCAAACTGTTCTCGGCGGTGGAACCGAATCTCGCCATACCCGCTTACCTCGCCCGCAAAAGGCAGATCGTGGAGCATGAACTTACGGATCAGTCGCGTTCCGCCAACAATCTGCTGGAGGATCTTAACGGATTGTATTCGGAAGGAAAAGGCGAGCGGGGCACGCTGGATTTCCTCAGAATCGTGGCCGAACCGGCGCAGACGGCGGTGGAATATCGCAGGATGCTGGCGGAAGTGAAAGCCGAATATTTGGAGTTTTCGCGCCCGCCGTACGCGGTCGATCCGCTGGATGAGAAACTGGTGAAACAAGCGCGGGCCAACGGCGTCGAGTGCCGATTGCTGATCGAAAGCGGAACGCTGGACGGCAATCAGCTGCAGCGGCTGGTGGAGTATGCGGCGGCGGGCGTGGAGATTCGGCAGTCGGAATCGCTGCCGATGAAACTGGCGTGCTTCGACTGCAGGAACGGACTGATCGCCCTGCTCGACCCGGTGATCAGCAAACCCTCGTGGACTTCGCTGGTGTTCGACCACGCCGGATTGGGCGAAGCCATGAAGCATCTGTTCGAAGACCGCTGGCAGCGGGCTTCGGAGTTTTCGGAGCAGGCGGCGGTTTAAGTTTCTGTGGACTTGTCACCAAATAACCGATCCGTTTGCGAAAACCGATTGCTTGCGCGCGCGGCTCAGAACGGGCTTCTGAGCCATGACCGCAAGGGAGTGGTTGAACGGGTTATTCTGCGACGGGAACTTTGTGGGCAGGGGCTCAGGACGACGAGCGGGAGCGGCGACGCGAGTCCTGTTGCGTGAGGATCTCGCGGACCGCGTAGATCCGCCGGTCCTGCGTCTCGAAATACGTACGCATCACCAGTTCGCCGATCAGGCCGGTGGAGAACATCATCAGCCCGGCCATCAGCAGCAAGGCTCCGGCGATCATGAGCGGCCCATGTTCCTGAATGATATCGAGCCGCCAGAAGAGCTTGACGATCAGGCAGTAACCCAGAATCAGGCTGCCGGAAGCCGATCCCAGAAGGCCGATCGAGCCGAAGAAATGCATGGGCCGGGTGAAATACTTCAGCAGAAAACGAATGGTGAGAATGTCGAACAGCACGCGGAACGTTCGCGACAGGCCGTAATGCGACTCGCCCGAGGCCCGG
>JASHSD010000187.1 GCA_030036985.1 Bryobacteraceae bacterium | reverse complement strand
CCTCCACCAGGCCGGCTTGTTTCAGTTGCGCCAAATGGGTCGAGATGCGACTCTGACCTGTAGACAGGATTTCCTGGAGTTCCGCCACGGAAAGCTCCTCGCGCTCGAGCAGGAGCCACAGCCGGAGACGGTTTGTGTCCGCCAGCACACGCAGAGATTTCAGTATTGACGCCACGCCGGCACCTAATGCTAATATATCAACGTATCCGGATTTATAGATAGGAGAGCAATGAGCACAGCCACTTTACCCTCGTTAGGTACCGACTACAAAGTCGCAGACATGAAATTGGCCGAATGGGGCCGCAAAGAGATCACGATCGCCGAGCAGGAGATGCCCGGGCTGATGTCGATCCGCCGCAAATACGCAAGAACGAAGCCGCTGGCCGGCGTGCGCGTAACGGGATCGCTGCACATGACGATTCAGACCGCGGTGCTGATCGAGACGCTGGTCGATCTGGGCGCGAGCGTGCGCTGGGCGAGCTGCAACATCTTCTCGACGCAGGACCACGCGGCCGCGGCCATTGCCGCCGCCGGCGTTCCGGTGTTTGCGTGGAAGGGCGAATCGCTGGAAGAGTACTGGTGGTGCACGAACCAGGCGTTGAGCCATCCGCGCGGACTGGGTCCGCAGTTGATTGTGGACGACGGCGGCGATGCGACTCTGCTGATCCACAAAGGCTACGAACTCGAAAACGGCAGCGATTGGGTCAATACGGCTTCCGGCAACAAGGAAGAGCAGGTCATCAAGGACTTGTTGAAGCAGATCCATGCCTCGGAAAAGAGCCATTGGCACGACGTGGTGAAGGAATGGCGCGGCGTTTCCGAAGAGACCACGACTGGCGTGCATCGGCTGTACAAGATGCAGGAAACCGGCACGCTTCTGGTTCCGGCGATCAATGTCAACGATTCGGTCACGAAATCGAAATTCGATAACCTGTACGGCTGCCGGGAATCGCTGGCGGACGGCATCAAGCGCGCGACGGACGTGATGGTGGCGGGCAAGGTTTGCGTGGTTTGCGGTTACGGCGACGTGGGCAAGGGTTGCGCGCATTCGCTGCGCGGGCTGGGGGCGCGCGTGATCATCACCGAGATCGATCCGATCACCGCCCTGCAGGCGGCGATGGAGGGTTATGAAGTCACGACGGTCGAAGATACGCTCGGCCGCGGCGATATTTACGTGACGACCACGGGCAACGTGGATGTGATCACGCTCGACCACATGCGCCACATGAAGGACCAGGCGATCGTCTGCAATATCGGCCACTTCGACAGCGAGATTCAGATCGACAGGCTGAACGGCTCCGACGCGAAGAAGATCGAGATCAAACCGCAGGTGGATCAGTATACGTTCCCCGGCGGCAACGCGATCTTTGTGCTGGCCGAAGGGCGCCTGGTGAACCTGGGCTGCGCGACGGGACATCCGAGCTTCGTGATGTCGAACAGCTTCTCGAATCAGACGCTGGCGCAGCTGGATCTCTGGGCTAATAAGGATAAGTACAAGCCCGGGGTTTATACGCTGCCGAAGAAGCTGGATGAAGAAGTGGCGCGGCTGCATTTGGAGAAAATCGGCGTGAAGCTGACCACGCTGACCGCGGCGCAGGCCGAGTATATTGGCGTGCCGGTCGAAGGGCCGTATAAGCCGGATCACTATCGGTACTAAGTTTCGCCAAGCCGATCAGCTAAACTGGAGGGCGGGATGAAACCCGCCCTCTTGCTGTTTCTGACCGTCACGCTGCCGATCATGATTACCATCCTCATCGGCATGTGGATCAACAATCGCCAGCTGGACAAATTGAGAGCCGCCATCAATCGGGGGTTCGACCGGCTGATGGAGACAAGCAAGCGGTTCAGCTAAACTGAAGTCGGGATGAACCCTGCCCTCCAACCATTCCTGACGGTCGCGCTGCCGATAATCGTCACACTCGCCCTCGGGATGTGGACGAACAATGGTTGCCTGGCCGATCTGAGAAAGGACATGGATCGACGCTTCGGCGAAATAATCGCGCGCCTCGATCGCATCGAGCGCAAACTCGACAACCACGAAGAACGCATCGTCAGGCTGAAAGAGCGGACATCCCCGATCCACAGGTAAGAAGGCCTTGGCGCCCGACCTTCCGGTTCATATCCGCCTCATCCGCAATCTGCTGCAGCGGTTGAATTACCATTTCGGCCCCACCAAATCCGAATCCGCCGACGAGCATTTCGACCCGGGAAAGCTGCGCGCCGCCGAAACCGCGCTGCATGCCATGCCCATGCCGGATGAGGGCGGAAAACGCTATCTGGAAAAACATATCCCGCGTCTGGCGCGCACGCTCGCGCTTGTGCCGCCGCCCGGAACCACCGGCCGCGTTCTCGAATTGGGCTGCTATATGCAGATCACGCCGCTGCTCGAACGCCTGTGCGGGTATCGCGAGGTTCGGGGCGCTTACTACGGCCCTCCGGGAAAAATCGATCACAAGACCATGTCCTTCCCGGACGGCGATTTCCACTGTATGGTCGATCACTTCGACGCGGAGCGCGATCCTTTCCCTTATCCGGACGAGCATTTCGATCTGGCGATCGCCGGCGAAATCATCGAGCATATGACGTACGACCCGATGCATCTGCTGCTCGAATCCCGGCGCGTGCTGCGCGAGGGGGGAGCGCTGCTGGTCAGCACCCCGAACGTCGGCAGCATCACCAGCGTGGCCAAGACGCTCGACGGGCGCGACAATCCCCAGATCTTCTTTCTGTACGGCCGGCCGAATGCCGCCGAACCGCCGGAAATCGGCCATATGCGCGAGTACACGGTGCATGAGTTGGGCAAAGCCGTGGAGGCCGCGGGGTTTGAAATCGAGCGGCTTTTTACCACCTTCATCGACGAATTCGCCACGCATCGGCCGTTGCTGAAACTGCTGGAGCAGCACGGCTACAATCCGGAAAATCGCGGCGAGCAGTCCTGGTGCCTGGCGCGCAAGCGCGGATCGCTGCCGATCGACCGGTATCCATGGTTTATCTACACGCCCTGACCAGCGGGATCGTTCACAAGCGTTAAGATATTGTGATGACGACCCCGCCCAAAGTGCTGGTTTTCATCGTCGCCTACAACGCCGAGAAGACCATCCGCGAAGTCGTGTTCAGAATCCCCGAAGCGTTGCGGGACACCTATGAAGTCGATGTCCTGATCATCGACGATTCCTCGCGCGACGCCACATTCGAGAAGGGACATTCCGTAAGCAAAGACCCGGATCTGCACTTCCCCATTACTGTTCTTTTTAACCCCAAAAACCAAGGATACGGCGGTAATCAGAAACTCGGGTATCATTACGCGCTGCAGCGCGGCTACGACTTTGTTGCGCTAATCCACGGCGATGGGCAATATGCGCCGGAGTGCCTGCCCGAGCTGCTGGAGCCACTCCGCAAAGGCGAAGCCGCGGCGGTTTTCGGCTCGCGCATGATGACGCCTTCCGGAGCGCGGCGGGGGGGAATGCCGATCTACAAGCTGGTCGGCAACAGGATTCTGACGTGGATCGAAAACAAACTGCTGCGCGCAAGCCTGACTGAATTTCATTCCGGATACCGGATCTATTCGACCAAAGCGCTGGCGGCCATTCCTTTTGACCGCAACTCGAACGATTTTCATTTCGATACCGAAATCATCATTCAGCTGCTGGTCGCGCGGCAGACCATCAAAGAACTGCCGATTCCCACTTATTACGGCGATGAGATCTGCTACGTGAACGGCATGAAATATGCGTTTAACGTGATCGTGGCGGCGTTGAAGGCGCGCCTGCAGGAAATGGGGCTGTTTTACGACCGCAAGTTCGATTGCGAGCCTCGCGACGCGCTGCCCTACACGCCCAAGTTCTCGTGGGTGAGTCCGCATTCGCTGGCATTCGAACGCATACGCCCCGGCGCGGAAGTGCTCGATATCGGCTGCGCCGGAGGCTATATGGGCGCGTGGCTCTCGCGGCAGAAGCAATGCCAGGTGGACGGCATCGACGCGTTTCCCCTGCTGCAGCCGGGTTTCCGGTCTTTTTGTCTGCATGACCTCAATCTCGGACTTCCCCGGATCGATTACGAAAAATACAACTACGTGCTGATGCTGGACGTGATCGAGCATCTGGCGAAGCCGGAGTTATTTCTGGAACAGCTTCGAACCGCGGTCAGTATGAACCCCGCGACGGAGGTCATGATCAGCACCGCGAACATCGGTTTTCTGGTGACGCGATTCATGCTGCTGATCGGGCAGTTCAATTACGGCAGACGCGGCATTCTGGACCTTACCCACACGCGGTTGTTTACGTTCGGCTCTTTCACGCGAGCCGTGAAGCAGGCTGGTTTCGATATCCTGGAGACCGTGGGCGTGCCCGCGCCGGCGCCCATGGCCATCGGCGACAATCTCCTCAGCCGCATGCTTATGGCGATCAATCGGGCGTTCATTCGGCTTTCGCGCGGATTGTTCTCGTATCAGATTTTCCTGCGCATCAAACCGCAGCCTACGCTTGAATTCCTGCTCAGGACGGCGCAGGAGCAATCCGAAAAGCGCGCGCTTGCCATCGAGACGGCGCAATCAGGGAGATGACCGGCAAGCGGACGTGGCTGATCGACAGCCTGATTCTGATCTGTCTCACGGGAATTCTGATCCAGCCGCTTTTCCGCATCGAGTATCTCGACAACTGGAAATCGATCGAGAGCACGTTCATCGGGGACGCGCGGATGCTGAGCGAGCACCTGCCGCATCCTGGATGGCAGCCGCTCTGGTATTGCGGGACGCGAACCGATTACATCTATCCGCCCGCGCTTCGTTACGGGACCGCGCTGCTGGCGCTGGCCGGCCACGTATCGTTCGCGCGCGCGTATCACCTCTACACGGCGTTGTTTTATGTATTCGGGATTGCCGCGGTTTACTGGCTGGTGCGGATCGGATCGGGATCGCGTGGGGCGGCGTGGATCGCGGCGGCGGCGGCGGCGCTGCTGTCCCCCTCGTTTTTGCTTCTGAAGGATGTTCGCCACGACAGCATCTACTGGGTTCCGCAGCGGCTGCATGCTTTGGCGGAGTGGGGCGAGGGCCCGCATATCTCCTCGTTGTGCGTGCTGCCCGCGGCTCTGGCGGCGGCGTTCGCGGCGCTTCGGAAAAAGCGGCCGGCGGTGCTCGCGTTGGCCGGAGTGCTGTCGGCTCTCGTCGTCTCAATCAATTTTTACGGCGCCACCGCGCTTGCGATTTTGTATCCGATTCTGGTGTGGTCGGTATGGAACGGCGAACGGAACTCCGATGTTTTGTGGCGCGCCGCCGCGATCCCCGCGATCGCTTATGGGTTATGCGCTTTCTGGCTGACTCCGTCTTATGTGCGGATCACGCTGCTGAATCTCAAATGGGTGGCGCAACCGCCCGAAACCAGCGCTCGGATCATTTTCGCGGCGATCCTGGCGGTGTATTGGTTTCTGAGCCGCAGGTTCGCGCGCGGAAGCCCCGGACGCGAATGGCGTGTTTTCGTTTTCGGCGCGGCGTTGGCGCTGAGCGTCTATGTCCTCGGGTACCTGTATTTCGGACTGCGCGTCACGGGCGATCCGGTGCGGCTCGATCCGGAGCTCGACCTCGCGCTGATTCTGGCCGGCATGGAGATTCTGCGCGAGCTGTGGATACATCAAAAGCTGCGCGTGGCCGCGGTTGTACTCGGGGTACTCGGCTTTCTTCCCGGGCTGCGCTACGTGCGTCATGCGTGGTTCCCGTTTCCCCGCGCCGCGCCCATCGCGAACGTTTACGAGTACAAGACTACGCAGTGGGTGCACGATCATCTTCCCGGCGAGCGAGTCGCGCCGTCGGGATCCATACGCTATTGGTTCGACGCGTGGGCCGACAACGCCCAGCCCGATGGGGGGTCCGCGCAGGGCATGCTGAATCAGATCATTCCCGTCGCAGCCTGGCAGATCCAGCACGGGGATCGGGCCGATCTGGCGATTCAGTGGCTGCAGGCATTGGGTGCGGATGCGGTGGTGGTGCCCGACAAGACCTCGTTCGAGGTGTATCACGATTACGCCAAGCCGGAGAAATTCCGCGGGGTTCTGCCGTCGCTTTACGACGATGGGCATGGGACGGTGGTCTATGGGGTTCCGCGGGTGCATGCGGGAATCGCGCGGGTGGTCGAAGACGCCCGGTTGAAGGGAATCCCATCATTTACGGGCGGCGACGACAGCGCCGGCCTGACGAAGTACGTGGCCGCGGTCGAAGATCCGGCTCGGCCGGCCGCAACGCTCGCGTGGGAAGGCGACGACGAAGCTGAGGTGAAGGCGAGCGTGAAGCCGGGCGAATCGATTCTGGTGCAGGAGACCTTCGATCCGGCGTGGAGGGCTTCGGAAAACGGCAGGACGCTGCCGATTCGCGTGGAACCCGTGATGGGGTTCATGCTGATCGATGCGCCCGCGGGCCTCCACGATATCCGGCTGCGCTTCGAAAAGCCGCTGGAAAACCGCCTGGGCGAGGTTCTGTTCTTCGTGACCCTAATTGTGCTGGCGGGGCTGGTCGTCAGAGGCGTTTTCCGGGCCTGAGATAGAGGCCCTTGCTCGCGAGCGAGCAAGCCCATGCGTCGGCCGGCATGCACATCGTTCACCAGGCGGGTTTTGGGGTGGAGTCCGTTGACTGAAGCCATGGAGAAGACGTTCGAAACCCTCTATGAGGACGGCGTGTTGCGGCCGCTCGAAAGCTTGTCAATTTCGAATTTGCAGCGCCTGCTGGTGACGATCTTCGATATCCCCTCTACAGCCGCTGCGGTGGCAGGTTATTTCGAACCTGAGGAATGGGAAACGGCCAGGCATGAAGACATCGGGCTCGATGAGGTTCGGCGAGCGCCTGCGTCCATTTCCCGGATCGCTCGCGGACGCGGTCATCGCTTCGCGAGAAGAACGCTAAGTGGCGGCGGGATACTTTCCCGATACCAGCGCGCTTGCCAAGCTCTACCACCAGGAGACTGGCTCCGATTACCTTGAAAGCATCCTGAGCCGGCCCGGTTCAAGGAGCGTCATTTCGAGGCTGTCTTTGACGGAGCTTGAGTCTGTACTGGCGATCAACGTCCGTACTGGAGTTCTCAACCGCCGACCTCCCGACCCAACGGAGCAGCGATCGTGGATTTTCTGATAACCAATGTCGGAACCGAACCAATAATACCTCCCCGTCTCGCTCGACTGCGAAATGGACACGGCCGTCCCGTGAAGATCGAAATGTGTTCGTTTTGCGAATCAATGTTTTGCCGGTTTTAAGGTGTATACTGACCAGCCAGGAATCGAGGATTGACTCTATGCGAACTGCCGGATTTCTGTGCCTTTTGGCGTTGTGTCTCTCCGCACAACAAACGTCCGCGGTCAAAGTCAAAGCCGACGAGATCGGCGGCGTGGTTTCGAGTTCCAAAGGACCCGAGGCGGGCGTCTGGGTGATCGCCGAAACCACCGATCTGCCCACGCGCTATATCAAAGAGGTGGTCACCGACGATCGCGGCCGCTATCTCTTCCCCGCTCTTCCGGCCGCGAGTTACACGGTCTGGGCGCGCGGATATGGCCTCGTCGATTCGCCCAAGGTCCGGTCGCGTCCGGGCAAACTTATCGATCTGAAACCCACCGTGGCGCCGGACAAGAAAACCGCGGCCCAACTTTATCCGGCCAATTACTGGTATGCCATGCTCCACGTTCCGGCGAAGAGCGAATTTCCCGGCACAGGTCCGAAGGGCAACGGCATCTCCCCAAACATCAAGACCCAGGGGCAGTGGCTGCACCTCATTAAGACCGACAGCTGCGAATCGTGCCACCAGTTGGGGAACGCTTACACGCGCACCATCCCCGCGCTTTTCCGGAATCTCGATTCGCCCGCGCAGCAGTGGGCGCGGCGGGTGAAGTCGGGGCAGGCCGGCAACGCGATGATGGGCGGCCTCAGCCAGTTGGGCATCGAGCGCGCGACGGCGCTATTCGGCGACTGGACCACGCGCATCGCCCACGGCGAACTGCCCGCGCAGGCGCCGCCGCGGCCGCAGGGCGTCGAACGCAACGTGGTCATCACGCAGTGGGACTGGGCCGACCCGAAAGCCTACCTGCACGACGAAATTTCGACCGACAGGCGCCATCCGACGGTCAACGCTTACGGCCTGATTTACGGCTCGCCCGAAGAGAGCCGCGATTATCTGCCAGTGCTCGACCCGGTCCACAACACCATCAGCCAGTTGAAGACGCCGTACCGCGATGCGAATACGCCGGGACAGCCAAAGCCACTCGAACCCTCGGCCATCTGGGGCGACGAAGCCATCTGGGACAGCCACACCACGGTTCACAATCCGATGTTCGATGAAAAGGGCCGGCTCTGGTATACATCGCGCATTCGCGCCGGCGCCAATCCGGCGTTCTGCAAGGCCGGATCGAGCCTCGAATCGGCGAAGCTGACGCCGGTAATGAGTTCGGGCCGGCAGTTGGCGGTCTACGATCCCGCGACGAAACAGACATCGCTGATCGATACCTGCTTCAGCACGCACCACCTTCTGTTTGCATCCGACGCCAACAACACCCTGTGGACCAGCAGCGGCGGAGGCGGAGGCGTGGTGGGCTGGCTCAATACGAAGATGTGGGACCAGACGCACGACGCGGCGAAATCACAGGGCTGGACCGCGCTGGTGCTGGATACGAACGGCAACGGCAAACGCGATCCGTATCTCGATTCCGAGCAGAAGGTGCTGACCGCGCCAAGCGGCGAGAGCCTGGGAACCTCAGCGGCCATCACCGCGGTTGCGGATAAGAGCCGGGATACGCGGCTCAACGCATCGTTCTACGCCGTCGCCATCGGCAGGGACGGCATGATTTGGGGCACCGTGCTCGGTTTTCCGGGCGGCATCGTGCGGCTGAATCCGGGATCGAATCCGCCCGCGACTGCGCTCGCCGAATATTACGAGGTGCCGTGGAACAACCCGAAAGCGCCGGTGTCGGGCTATTCGCCGCGGGGCATGGATGTCGACAGCAACGGCGTCGCGTGGGTCGCGCTGGCCAGCGGACATCTGGCCAGCTTCGATCGCCGCAAATGCAAAGGGCCGCTGAACGGTCCCACGGCCACCGGGCAGCACTGTCCGGAGGGCTGGACGCTTTACCCGACGCCCGGACCCAACTTCGTGAACGTGAAAGACTCGGGCAGCGCCGATTCGCATTATTACGATTGGGTCGACCAGTTCGACACGCTCGGGCTGGGGAAGGACACGCCGATCATCACCGGGAACTCATCCGATTCGCTGATCGCGCTGGTGAACGGGAAATTCGCCGTGCTGCGCGTGCCGTATCCGCTGGGATTTTTCGCCAAAGGGATGGATGGCCGCATCGACGATCCGAAGGCCGGCTGGAAAGGCAAGGGAGTCTGGACAACCTGGGGGACGCGCACACCTTTCCACAGCGAAACCGGCAAGGGCACGATGCCGAAGGTGGTGCATTTCCAGATCCGGCCGAATCCGCTGGCGGATTAACGTCTGCGGAATCCGTATAACAACCAGACCAGCGCGATCGCCACGCTTGTCGCCTGACTGGCTCTGGCCAGACGCATCTCGGTTCCACCGTCGTAGGAGAGCCGGATGAGGCAAGGGCCGTCGCAGTGCGGATCCACCATCATGAAGCCGAGCCCGTCGCGCTGAATCCGAGCGGCTTTGCCGTTCACCACGGCGTGCCAGCCGGGATGATAACTGATTTGAAAAAAGAAGACCAGCCCCGGCCGCACCGTTGCCGATGCCTGTACCTCGCTTTGGCCGATCCAATGAAAATCCGCGATCGGCACCGACGGGTCTTCCATGTCCGCATCCAGTTTGTGTGCCTGCGCCGCGTCCTCGACGTTCGGCGGAGGGTGGCGAACCACGTCCTCCGCGCGAACGATATGCGCGAGCGAGTCCGAGCGGCTCGGCACCGCATACGCCACTTCGCCGTCCTGGCGCCAGATCTCCTGCAGAACGCCTCGAAATTTAGCCGGGTCACGCCAAGCGTAGTTATAGGCCACCTTGGCATTGGCCTCACTGACGAGCACGACCTGCGCGCCCAGAACCCGAAGCCACATGGCCGTATCGGCGCCGTTGCCGATGGTGTACGGGATGCCGAAACCCAGCGGCGGAATCTCCTGGTCTATCACGCCTTGTCCAAAGCCGCCGCCGACTTCGGGATTGTCGGAAAAAGCAGTCAGCCAGAATTGGGTGGCATCCCACACGAAAACTCGTCGGCCGGGCTGATGTCGCTGAAGCCAGGTTGACGCCTGGTATTCGATGCTCTGGGTCACGTCCAAGGGGCTCAGTATGCGGCGCGCGTACCTGCGGGTTGTGCGAACCTGGATCGCGCCGAGGATTACCAACACGGCGATGGCCCAAACGTAATGCCTGCCGAGACCGCGGACGATCAGAGGCCCCATGCCGAGCCCGAGCACCAATGCGATGGCCAGCTCCATCTCCAGGTGGTAACGTTCCGGCTGCGGCACTACATAGATATGGAACCAACTCGCGGGAAGCGCGATCCCCGCTGTAAGCACGAGCAGGTAAACCCCAAAGCGCAGACCGAATGATGAGACCCGCCGCTTCTTCAAAATCCACCTCAGCAGGAACAGTGCGCCGATCAGCAGGCCGCCATACACGGCCTGCGTTTGTCCCATCGGATAGTTGCCCACGGTGTGTTGCGCGTTTTTGCTCACGATGGCCACCGTTGAGGGCGGAATCCACGGCAGCACAAAGGCGTACCCGAGAGCCGCAGCGGTCCCGGAGATCCCGAGCATGCGCCAAAGCCGCCGGTCTTCGAAGCTTCTTGCCAGGAGGTAGCTCAGACAGGACAGAAACAGAAAAGCCGATCCCAGCCAGTTCGTGGAAGCGACCGCTGCGAAAGCCAAGGCCGCCGCGATGATTCGCGCGGGCCTCCTCCTCTCGATGGCGTAATGGAGGGCGATCGTCGCGATCAATGCCAGCGTGATCGCCGCGATATGCGGTCCGTCCCCATACCTCACCAGGGACTGAAGCCGGCGCGCGTAAAACAGCGACCCCAAATCCTTATGGATGTCCGGTATGAGGAAGGCGGAAGGCGAGATCAGCGAGAACAAAAGCGCCGCACCGAAACTTGCCGCGGTATTGCGGGAAAGCGCGCGCGCCAGAAGGAAGAGAGCCACCGGGCCCAGACAATAAAAGAATCCGCCGACTGCGTGGTGGGCCACCGCCGTCGAGGTTCCGGACACCCATGCCTCCAGGGCGACCAATATATGAAGGAGCGGCGGATAGGTGTTTTGAAACGGAATCCCGCAATACCAGAGCGGGAACCACCCCAATGTGCCTGGATGCTCGATCAGAACGCGGCTGATGCCGATGTAAGCGATGTCGATGGAATCCAGGAAACGGACGTACGCGGTATGGAAAATCCAAGGGCAGATAGCCGCGTTCAGAAAAAAAAGAAACGCGGCGATGCAGCCTGTCCGAAGGTACGGCCGCAGCCTGGACGTTCGGTGGTGGTCGACAGCCGTTTTATTTGCGGGTACGCTTGGGGTCTCGATATCCGTTCTCCGATTGTATCCGTTTCGGCCGGCGCGGCCTCCGGAGAACCGGCGATTTTTTATCGCAAACAGGACATTGTCATTTAAAAGCAACTATCGCGGTCTCAACGATTTCCGGGCAAAAAACCCTCCTGGCGCGGCGTGTGGAAATGTATTATGCTCATTAGCTGACCGGAGCAAAATCTTATGGCCTACAAACTGAACGTGAACGGGCAGTCCCACACCGTGGATGCCGCCCCCGATACGCCCCTATTATGGGTGCTTCGGGACATTCTTGATCTCCGCGGAACCAAATACGGCTGCGGAATCGGCCAGTGCCGCGCATGCACTGTGCATCTGAACGGCAAAGCCGTTCCCTCGTGCCAGACACCGGTTTCGGTTGTGGGCGCTCAGGCCGTCACCACCATTGAAGGCCTTTCCGCCGACGGAACGCATCCGGTGCAGGTGGCCTGGATGGAAACGGATGTGGCGCAGTGCGGCTACTGCCAGGCGGGCCAGATGATGGCCGCGGCGGCGCTGCTGGCCCACACGCCGCACCCGACCGACAAGCAAATCGATTCGGCCATGAACGGCAATCTCTGCCGTTGCGGAACGTATCTGCGGATCCGTGAGGCGATTCACAAAGCGGCGTCGGCTAAAACCGTCCAGACCGCACAGATTGCGAAGTAAGGAGATCCAGAGATGAAGCGCATCGATCGTCGTTCGTTTCTCAAAGTAAGCGCGGCCGGCACGGGTGGCGTGCTGTTCAGCATGTATTTCGAGCCGAAGGCAGAGGCGCAGGGCCGCGGCTTCCCGCCGCCTCCTCCGCCCAATCCGCACACCTACATCATGGTCGCGGCCGACGGCACGGTCACGATCGTGGCCAAGAACCCGGAGCTCGGCCAAGGCGTCAAGACCATTCTGCCGATGCTGATCGCCGACGAGCTGGATGTCGATTGGAAGAACGTCAAAATCGAGCAGGCCGATTTCGACGACAAGAAGTATTCCGGACAGATCGCCGGCGGGAGCACCGCGACCCCGACGAACTGGAAGCCCATGCGCGAGGCGGGCGCGTTGGGCCGCGCCATGTTCATCACCGCGGCGGCGCAAACGTGGAGCGTTCCCGAATCCGAGCTGACCACCGGTTCGGGCCGCGTCATGCACAAGTCTTCGGGCAAATCCGCCGGCTACGGCGAACTGGCGGCGAAGGTAGCCACGCTGCCGATGCCCGATCCGAACTCCTTGAAGTACAAGGATCCGGCGGACTACAAGATCATCGGCCACAGCCAGACTCAGTACGACCTGCACAACATCGTTACCGGCAAGCCGATCTTCTGCATCGACATGAAGCTGCCCGGCATGCTTTATGCCGTCTACGAAAAGTGCGGCGTTTTCGGCGGCAAGGTCGTGAGCTCGAACATCGAAGACATCAAGAAGATGCCGGGCGTGAAAGCCGCATTCGTGGTGGAGCGTCCGGAGATCACGGGAGCGATTCTGCCGCAGGAGCCGGGCCTCGAGAGCGGCATCGCGATCGTGGCGGATACCTGGTGGCAGGCGCAGTCGGCGCGCAAGAAACTGCAGGTGAACTGGAACGAAGGTCCGCGCGCCACGCAGAGCAGCGTCGAATACGCGCAGAACGCAGAGGCCATGAGCAAGAAACCGCCGCAGCGAAACCTCCGCAACGACGGCGATGTGGACGCGGCGTTCAAGAGCGCGGCCAAGGTGGTGGAGGGCGGCTATTCGTATCCCTTCATCTCACACGCGCCTCTGGAACCGCAGAACTGCACCGCCTGGTATAAGGACGGCAAGATGGAGATCTGGAGCAACAGCCAGATCCCGCAGAACGCCCGCAAGCTCGCCGCTGACGCGGCCAGCCTGAATGCGAGCGATGTGACTCTGCACATGGTCCGCGGCGGCGGCGGCTTCGGCCGTCGTTTGATGAACGACTACGCGGCGGAAGCGGGTTACATCGCCAAGCAAGTCGGCGTTCCCGTGAAACTGTTGTGGGCCCGCGAAGACGATATGGAGCACGATTATTATCGTTCGGGCGGCTGGCAGTATTTGAAAGGCGGCGTGGACGCATCCGGCAAACTGATTGCCTGGCACAACCACTTCGTCGGCTTCGGCGAGATTGAGGGGAACCGAATCAACTTCGCCACATCGAGCGCCATGGGCGCAACCGAATTCCCGCAGCGCTTCGTCGAGAACTACAGACTGGACGCTTCGGTTCAGCCGCTGGCTATCCGGACGGGCGCTCTGCGCGCGCCGGGCAGCAATGCATTCGCGTTCGTGGTGCAGTCGTTCATCGACGAACTGGCGCACGCGGCGGGCAAAGATCCGGTGGAGTTCCGCATGGCCATACTGGATACTCCTCCGCCGGCGGTGCCGCCTGCTCCCGCGGGCGGCCGGGGACGCGGACGCGGCGGCTTCGGGCCTCCGGGATTGAATGCGGAGCGCATGAAAGGCGTGCTGCAGACGGTCGCGGACAAGTCCGGCTGGCGCAAACGCAATTCGCTGCCGAAGGGCACCGCGATGGGCGTCGCGTTCCACTACAGCCACCAGGGCTACTTCGCTCATGTGGCCGAAGTGAAAGTGGACTCGAACAAGAAGGTGAAGATCAACAAGATCTGGGTCGCCGCGGATGTGGGGCGCCAGATCATCAACCCGAGCGGCGCCGAGAACATTTGCCAGGGCGCCGTGATCGACGGTCTGAGCGAAATGATGTACCAGGAAATCACCGTCGACAAGGGCCGAGTTGTGCAGACGAACTATCACCAGCACGGGATGGTTCGGCTGGCGCAGGCGCCGCCTCAGATCGAGATCATTTTCGTGAAGACGGACAACGACCCGACCGGTCTCGGCGAACCGGCACTGCCTCCGCTGCTGCCGGCCGTCGGCAATGCGATCTTCGCCGCTACCGGAGTACGCCTGCGCGCGCTGCCGATTTCGAAGGCGGGCTACAGCTGGGCATAGTGACCGGATTCAGTTGTTAAACGCTCAGTTGTTAAACTCAAGGGGCTTGCCGACGTGGTCGGTGAGCCCCTTGTTCTTTTTATGCGCTTTTTAATTCCCGCTTTATTGATTTGCCCCGTTGCTCTCTTCGCGCAGGATGAGCGCCGTATCACATCGCCAAACGGCCAGGTCGAATTCCGGATCTTCGTGGCGCAGCCGAACGACGGGGACCTCGCCCAGCTCGCCTACCAGGTTTTCTACCGCGGCAAACCGGCGATCGATCTTTCGTGGATGGGCCTCGACATTGATGCGCAGCAGCCGGAGCTCGGCCAGAAACCCGGTCTGACCCACTGGTCGGAGGACACGGCGAACAACCACCCCTACCATTCGCTCACCGTCGAATACATACAGGAGGGAACGGTCGGCAGGCGCCTCAACGTCGAGGTGCGCGCCTTTGACGACGGCGTCGCCTTTCGCTATATCGTCCCGCGGGTTACTGCGCTCTTCGACATTCCGATCCACGATGAGGGTACCGGGTTTTCCTTCGTCGACGACGACGCCATTGCCCGCACCCCGGTCTACACGAAATTCGATGTGCCCTTCGTCACTCGGGAACCGGGTCCTGGCTGGGTTGCCATCGCCGAAGTGGGGGAGGCGAATTATCCGCCGATGGCCCTCGTACATGCCGGCGGAAACGACTTGGTCACGCATCTCGCGCCCGGCGCGGAGAATCCCAACGTCGCGTACGCCGGCAAAACTCCGCTCACCTGTCCCTGGCGGCTGATAATTTTTGGGTTCGACAAGGATCATTTCAGGCAATCCGAGACTTTTCGTGATATGAATCGCTGATATGAAAAGCTCCGTTCTGCTGTTTTCGATTCTCGGGCTGTCGGCGTACCTGTCGTTCGGCGACGACGGGAACCGGCTTCTCACGGTGGATCATTATGTTCGCGTCCGCTCCGCGGTCCCCGCGATCGCGGGCCAGACCACGCAGATTTATGTCCGCGAAGTGGTGCGGCCGGGCATCGCGCTGCGGCAGGAATCGCTTGGGGACAAGGTGGTGCTCTTCGTTCACGGCGCGGGCACGCCGGCGGAAGTCGCGTTCGACGTGCCCTACCAGGATTACAGCTGGATGGGCT
>JASHSD010000186.1 GCA_030036985.1 Bryobacteraceae bacterium | reverse complement strand
ATGGTCTCGACCTCTCGATGCGTCAACAGCGCGGGCTTATCGCCGATGGGCGGCGTCAGATTCCCGCAGATGCAGCCCAAGTGGGGTTCGAAACGGCTGGGCGCGTCGACGCCGGTAATGAAACCTTCCATCCACGCGCCGTCGCGCTTGGATTCGCGCGGATACCAGTCGGCATAAAAGGCGCCCAGCAGCAGCCCATCGCGATCGTGCACCTCGTAGTAGCGGACATCGGGATGCCACACCGGAACGCCTTCGCGCTGCTCGACCCTGATGCCGTAGAGACGCTCGACGATCGAGAACATCCCCGCGACCACGCGCTCGGCCGGGAAGTACGGACGCAGTTCTTCCTCGTCGAATTCGTACAAGGTGCGCCGCTGTTTTTCCGCCCAATAGCCGACGTCCCACGGCTCCAGCTTCTGCCCGGCGAACGCTTCCAGCGCGGCATTCTCTTTGGCGAAAAACGGCTCGGTCTTCGCCTCCAGATCTTCGAGGAATTTCATCGCCTGTTCGCCTTTATGCGCCATGCGGTCGTGCAGCACGAAATCGGCGAAGTCGGGGAACCCGAGCAGACGGGCCTTCTCTTTGCGCAATTCGAGAATACGGGCCAGCAGCGGCCGATTGTCGCGTTCGGGTTCGGTAGCGCGCATGGAAAAGGCGCGGTACATCTTCTCCCGAATCCCGCGGTCGTCGAGATAGGTCATGACCGCTATATAGCTCGGCGCCTGCAGAGTGAACCGCCATCCCTGGGTCTTCTTCGCCTCAGCGCTGTGCCGCGCGGCTTCCACGGCGCTGGGCGGAAGGCCGGCGAGACTGGCTTCGTCGGTGACGATCAGTTCGAACGCGTTGGTCGAATCGAGAACGTTCTCGGAGTATTTCGTGGTGACCTTCGTGAGTTCGACGTCGATCTCCGCCATGCGCGCCTTGCCCGCCGCGTCCAGTTCCGCGCCGTGGCGCTTGAAGGAATCGAGCGTCTTGGTCAGAAACCGCTTCCGCGTTGGAGGAAGAGACTTCGCCTCCTCGGTGGCGCCGTAGCGCTGCAGTTGCTTCCAGAGCCCTTCGTTGAGGGGGATCCGCGAATAGAATGCGCTCGCTTCCGGTTCCGCGACATTCCATGCCGCCCGAAGCTCCGGCGTGGTTGACACCGACTCCAGGTGCCGCACGATGCCGAGCGCGTATTCGAGATTTTCGGTTGAGTTCTCGAGCGCCAGCATCGTGTTGTCGAACGACCGCGGCGCTTCATCTGCGACGATTGCATCGATATGCGCCTGCGCCTGTTTCAGCAACTCGCGGATGCCAGGCTCGACGTGCTCCGGGCGCACGCGATCGAACGGGATGTGAAACGTGACTGAGATAAGTGGATTATCGGACATGGAGGTGATCAACGGTACCAGATAATAATAGCCTTACCATATCTATTTTCAGCCCGTTATACTCAAACTTGCGCCTATTTCTGTCGTTTTTAGCACTCGTGACATCGCGCTCCTCCGAGCCGCGACCGTGAGGGAGCGGTCGACATGAAGCCGAATCCCGGCTCCTACGCGATTCTGGCGGCTCTTGTCCTCTTCTCCGCCTTGGCCGCGCAAGTCCTCGGCTGGACTGCGTTCGGCCGGCAGATCGATCAATACGCGTACGATTTTGTCTTTCGCCTGGAGCAGCCCGCGCCGTGGCAGGCATCGTCAATCGTACTGGCTATCGACAATCGCACGCTGACGAAATACGACGGCCTCACCGGAATCCGCGCTGCGCTGGCGGATGGACTGGACCGGATCGCGCCCGCGCATCCCGCCGCGGTTGCGGTGGACGTGATTCTCGCCGAATCCCAGGCCGCCGACAACCAACTCGAAGCCGCTTTCGCGCGCATTCACAATCTGGTGCTCTCGAGCGATATGCAGCCCGACGGCAGCCAGTGGGAAGATCCCATTCCACGTTTCCGCAAATACGCGGCGGGCGTCGGTGAAGTGCATGCGGACCTCGATAAGTACGATGCCGTCAGCCGCGATCTGCCCCTCGAGAAAGCCGCGGGAATCGACCGCCGCTGGACGCTCGCACTGGAAACGCTTCGCGTCGTGCGCCGCGCCGACATCGTGGAGTCGCCTGAAGATCTGACCATCGGACCCGAGCGCATCCCCGCACGCGACCGCGATCGCGACGGCCGCAATCTGCGCATTCGCTACACGCCTCTGAAAATGGGCGGCATTCCGATGGTGTCGGTCGCGAATCTCGACGCCAATCCATCGCTTTCTTCCCGCTTCGCCGGCAAAGTGGTGTTCGCCGGCGTCACCGCGCAAACGGCCACCGATCGCTGGATGACGCCTTATTCGAACGGCGTGATCATGCCCGGCGTCGAGATGCACGCGAACGCATATGAGACGCTGGCGCGGCAGATGTTTCTGGTGGATGTGCCGCTGCGCACCGCGGCTGCGGTCACGTTTCTGTTCGCGCTGGCGGCGGGGTTGGTCTATGCCGTGACATCCGGCTGGATTGCGAACGCGCTCACGTTGCTGATCCTGATCGCGGCGCAGATCGTTCCCGCCGCGGCGTTCGCGCACTCCGTGGTCTGGCCATGGATGCCGGGGACATCCGCGGTCGTGCTGGCCTCCGCTTCCGCCGCGGCGTGGCGCCATCTGCTGGTGCGCCGCCGACTGGCCCGCGCCGAGAGTGAGAAAATTCGATATCAGCAGACCATGCAATTCGTTTCGCACGAAATGCGCACGCCGCTCACCGCGATTCAGGGATCGAGCGAACTGATCGGCCGCTATGCTTCCATGCCGGAGGCGAAACGCAGGCAGATGGCGGACCTGATCAACTCCGAATCGAAGCGGCTGGCGCGCATGATTTCGACGTTCCTCAGCGTCGAGCGGCTGTCAGAAAACGGGGCCGAAATCAAACGGGAACGTTTCCCGCTGCGGGATCTCGTCGAGCGTTGCGCGACGCGCGCCCGGCCTCTCGCGGAAAACAAACAGATCGCTATCGAGATACTCAATCTGCCTCCGGACGATCTCGTCGGCGACGAGGAATTGATGGAATACGCGGTCTATAATCTGTTGACGAACGCAGTGAAGTATTCGCCGCCGCAAACGCGCGTCACCGTTTCGGCGGAGGAAGAGAGAGGCGATCGCGTGCGCATTTCGGTCCAGGACCAGGGAATCGGCATGGATAAAAAAGAAGTCGCACGGATATTCGAAAAATTCTATCGGACGCGCAAAGCCGAACAGTCCGGTGAAGCCGGCACGGGCATCGGCCTCGCCATCGTGAAGCAGATTGTGAACGAGCATGGCGGGACCATCGACGTGGAATCGGAACCGGGCAGGGGATCGAAGTTCACGCTGGTGCTGAAACGCGCATCATGAGCGAGCCGACGCAGAGCGAGCCGATTCTGCTGGTGGAAGACGATGCCGGCGTACGCAGCACCATCGTCACCTTCCTCGAGTTGGAGGGTTTCGCCGTGGAGGCGGTCTCCAGCACGCACGATGCGCTGACGCGGCTGGCGAACCGGCAATATCCGCTGGTGATTTCCGACATTTATATCGACGACCAGACCGGTCTCGACGTTCTGGTGGCGGCCAGGCGGAGCAACCGGAAATGTCCCGTGATTCTGATGACCGCGAGGGGTTCGAT
>JASHSD010000185.1 GCA_030036985.1 Bryobacteraceae bacterium | reverse complement strand
CCCACCGAAGCCAAGAACCTGCGCTGGCGCGACGTTGCGGTCCGGACCGACAAGCACGACCGCAAATTCGTCGTGCTCAGCGTGCGCGGCAAGAAGAAGCACCGCGACCTCGTGGGCGCGAGCAACGTCGCGGATTATCTCGACCGCGTCCGAGCCCTCGCCAAGGCGACGAAGCCGGATGATTACGTATTCACGACCTTCGAGGGCAAGCGCGCCGGCACGCTCTACCGCGTCCCGATCGAGACATTGCTCAATGAATCGGGCCTACGCGTGAGTTCATCCGGCAGCCGCCGCTCGACTTATTGCTTCCGCCACACCTACGCGTACTTCCGCCTCACGGAAGGAGTCGATGTGTATTTCCTTGCCAAGCAAATGGGAACGTCGGTGAAGATGATCGAGGATCATTACGGCCACATCAATCCGGTGAAGAATGCCGACCTCATCCTTCAGGGTTTGCCGGGATGGGAGCCAGTGACGGCGCTTCCCCAAGCTGAAACAGGCCGCGCGGACGCGGACGCGCCAGAAACAAAACCACCGGGGCGGAAAACCGAGAGGCTACCGGCACGTCATTGAGCCTGACGGCCGGAATCTTCGCGCGAGCGTCGCGCGCCCGACCCGAGGGCTCAACCTGCACCCATGCGCCGATGGCGCTCCGCGGGGTGCAGGAAGCGTGGCCGCTCGAATCCGTAAGCCGCATCTTCTTCTTCAACCAACCGTGCGCAAACCTTCTTGTTCTCCGTCGAGGAACCGATGTGCGCTGAAGCGCACCCTCGGCGATTTTCCCTTAGCGGCCGAGGCCGCGTTGTTCTCCAATCAACCGCTTCAATACCCGTGCGCTGAAGCGCGCCATTTGTCATCCCACCTTCGGCGACCGCGTGTCGCCGTTTTCTTCGGCCGCTCTTGGTCATCGCTAGATCGGCAGCCGCGTCCACGCCTGCTGTGCAGGCGCGGGGCCGCTGCCCGTCACGGCGAGAAGTCTCGCCGCGCCAGCACGAACCGAATGTTGCGCAGGTTCGCTTCCGCGATCACTCGATCAACCGAGCCTTCCGGAAAGAACGGCAGTTCGTTCGCGATCCGCGCGGCGAGCTGGCAAAGCTCGATCCGCGTCAGGCGCATCAGTTCGGTTATCGTCCGTACGCGCATGGTTTCCTCCATCGTTCCGGCCGCGCCAATCGCGGCCTTCTGGGAGGCCCCGGCGACGGCAGGAGGCGGGCGCATCGC
This sequence comes from Bryobacteraceae bacterium, assembly GCA_030036985.1. GTDB lineage: Bacteria > Acidobacteriota > Terriglobia > Bryobacterales > Bryobacteraceae > BOG-234. The sequence continues at coordinate 3,940 of JASHSD010000185.1, read as the reverse complement.
TTGCGACGGGAACGAAGAGGACGAGCGCGCGAGCGCTTGCACCCATTGAGCCGAACGCCGGCGTTTCATGGCCGGAAGAAGGACGAGGTTGGTGAGGATGTGCGGTGGAGGAAAAACGCGTGCGGGGCGGTAGCCGGATTGATGAGCCGCGCGGACGAGAATTCGGGCGAGCGGCGCAGCGAACGAAGTGATGTCTTTCAGGAAGGTCAGGACGGCCGCGAACGCCAGCGGCAATTATCTTCGTGCCGATCCAGCGGCGAACGAAATCGCTGTGACCGGCAGGAACCGCGCGGCTAAAGCACGCTTGCGCAAAGCCGAGGAACGGCGCGACAAGGCCAGAAGAAAGACGAGGTTGGTGCGTGGGAGATGGAGGAAGCGGGTGCGTTACATCCCGGTGCTTGACCGATGCCGTCGTTCGCTTCAGCGGCGCCGCTCGAATCCTGTCCCTACTCCAGGCATAGATCGACCCCGAGGGTCATTGGCCTGCGAAATCACCTATTGATACAACAGCACAAGCTTTATTCGATGAAGCCATTACCGATTAGACAAATACGTTCGCGCGGAGTGGAAGAAGTCTTAATCCAGACCATTAGATCCGACGCAAAAAACGTCTTAGTTGCGACTTTACCAGCTTCCGAATATCTCGTGCGCTTCTCGCGTCGTGCACTTTATTGAGAAAGTCAACGAACGGCTCGTCGCAATTGACTTCCCTATCCCACCAACGTTTCCAGCCCTCCCGATACGTTATGCCACGTCGTGAACGCGGCGCAAAGCCCGCCGATCAACGCGCCGACACCCGGTAAGAGATAATGCACCGCTGCGAACGTTTGTTCAGATACAGGCAAACCCGCAAACATATTTAGTCTAATTGCTCGGCACAGCAAGCATCAAGAGCTGTCTCGATTGTTTTAGGGCATCACTGAATTTTCCGGGCGCGTCCAGCTGCGCCGGACCGGGCGCTACGCGCACCGAGCCCCGCAGATCCCGTTTCCGGGAAGCGGGTCTCGGTTTCGGGTGACGCTCCCTCACCCAAGACGTGCGGAACAGCATCTTTCTGGTCAGGTCCAGTATTTCCCGCTATCCGCCGGAGCGAGCCTCAGTCGCAGGTTATGGCCTTCTAACGCAGCGGCAGAGCCAACGCGTAATGTCGTGCGTTTTTGATGCGCTTCTTCGCCAGCTCGTTGCCCGTCGCATCTTCTCCGTACCAGGGCTTGTCGCGCCAGTCGGGCTGGCCCATCGTCGCGGCCCAGCTCCACGCGGAAGAAACGCGCTGTGCCGCGACGCGCCTCAACTGAGGACTTGCGCCCCTCGCCATGCGTCTAAATTCAGATGCGGGCGCAGCAGTCGGCACTGCCGGTGCTTCAAGGTCCGCCGACATAACCGAAATCCTGTTTTCAAGCTGTGCCGGCACAAGCGCGATCGTCACATATTGGTTCGGCGCAAGACTACGTGAATCACTGCTGTAGCGCCCGGTAATTTCTCCCTTTGCCCCGAACCAACTGCACCAGGAGAACCAGCCCGTGCATTCTCCTGAAAGCCGAATCAACGGAACTCGCTGCTTCTCCGCGCTGTAATTGTGGGCTTGAATTGCCTTGGCGGCAATGAACACGAGCCGGTTCTGTCTGAGATGCGAGCGAATAACACCACGGCATTTCGCTTGAATATTTTGTAGCACGTCCGCAGCGACAGTGTCGTCATCGCTCGACAATACCCGGACGTCGCCGGTCGTTAACTTCACGACCTGTTCGTATTGTGCTGAGGCTTCAACCTTTATGACCTTCGCAAGAGAGGCGGAGGCGCCGACCTTGACAGAAAGGGAAACGGCGTTTTCGACTCCGGGCGCCACCGAATGTAATTGGTTGAAGACGTGTTTTTGAAACATCGCTTTGATGTCCTTCGAACATATTTGATCGACCTGGACAGGATTCCCCAAATTATTCACCGTATTCAGCGAGCGATAAATTGCCGGTGCGGTGAAACTACTGTCCTGCGGTGCGACAAGAAACGAACCGGGATAACCGGGATAGCCCGGATATGCCGTTTGCCACGCAGCGTCCGGCGCTTGAGCGTTGACGCTCGTGGAAATGAGTAAGATCGAGATAAGCGTGAGGAAAATCGAGCAAGAGCGCGTCATCGTCAGCTCCTATCGACTTGCCTGGGACCCACACCCCGGCTAAAAATGCCACGTTATGCTGTATGGCAGGGTAACTACAATCAATACCAGAGTCCAGGTTATACACCGCGTTTTCTGCCACTGGTCCTACATTCGGCAGCACCGGATCGGGCTCTATTCGCCTGCCTTCGCTGCGCTGCGGCGTGCTCACCGAGCCCCTTGGATCCCGCGAGCGGGATTCCGGGTCTCACTGGGGTAGGCGCGGGTCGCCTCCTGCAAAGACAGCCCTGCGCCTCCCACCGAACCGTGCGTGCGCCTTTTTAACGCACACGGTTCACCAGGCCGACGCTCCCCGCCCCGCACGGAAATGGCGTGTCAACCGCCTTCGCCATTGCTTACCCATTAACCGCTGGAGACTGGAGCCCACCCTCCTCGCGCTTATGGCCGAGCGCGATGGCTGGTAAATCGCGCAATAAAATTTTCATCGGTCATGAGCGGGCGCGCCGGGCGCTCCGAAAGGATTTCCCGACTCGGGGAAGGCGCGCTACGCTTTGACGGCCTCCGGCGTTTCCTTGCCTTGAGCAGCCCGACGCGGACGGGTGAATTTTTGCCGAGCCAGCCGACCGAACCACAGGCAGCCTATGAAGGCCTCGTTATTCATTGCTGGCAGCCGGGAGGAAGTCGCCCGAGACGCTCCTTGGGCGAAAATCATCGTGCCGGTACCCGAACACAAGGACGGCTGGCTCGCTTGCGATAACAAGGAGGCCTACGAGTACGCCATGTCCGATCCCGTCAGATTTCTGCTCATAGACGCACCGGCCTCGCGTTGAGAACGCTACCGGTAAGCGAGATGGGCTATCTGAGCCATTTCGTGCCGTTGCGCGAAGTCGAAGCGGCCAAAAGTCCGCAGGACTTCGCCCACGAGGAGGCGCTTGCGCTGCCTCAGTCGAAGTTGACGCAACGCGCCGACCTGCGACAGCTCGCGCTGTTCGGGTAATTGCTGAAAGGACGAGGCCGCGCATGCAATGCATGCGCGGCGTTTTGCGCTAGTCGCGACGAATAGTCGCGCCGCGCCACCACGCGGCGGATGTTGCGCGGACTGGTGAGAGCCTTACTCCGCGTAATTTTACTTGTGCCCAGCCGTTGGGCTCCAGCCGCCGAGTTGGCGGTCGAATAAAATGGCGCTGTACGAAGCCCGTGATGTCCGAATCGGTGGCGGCACATTGGTATCCGTCAGCGGAGTACGACCACCCACGATCGCCATACAGATAGATCGCGTCAATATTTCCAGAGGGGCTATCGGAGTTGTTGTTAAAATCGAACCATAGCGTGGTGCGGCCCTCGGCCCAATAAGGCTGCCTGTATAATTTGGAGTCCGGTGATTTCATGTTAACGGCAATTGTTCGAGCTTCAAGAGCGATCAACTCCTTTAGTCGCTGCAAATCGGCAGTCAATCTTCTCTTAAGTTGTGAAATCGACTTGCCATAGACGATATGCCGGTAATGCTTTAGATCGAATGGAATATCGTCTGCGTTTGAAGTTAGCAATATGCACTTTTTTTGTTTTCCGTGCGCATAGCCGACCTCATAAAAGACATTTGCGTTTCGGCCAGTCATATCGGCAATAATAATGTCTGCGCGATTAATATCGTTATATATCCGTTCGAGCATCGTCTCTTGGTAGAAATATTGATTGTCCAGACGCTCGGCAAATATTCCTGCATCCTCAGCGGCGGCCTTGATTCCCAATTGATAGATATCTTCGAGATCTTGGGCAAAGGGCATTAGGACGAATGCGAAGAGCTTGCTCATGAAAGTATGCCAGTTT
>JASHSD010000184.1 GCA_030036985.1 Bryobacteraceae bacterium | reverse complement strand
CGGACCGTATACCGCGTTGATCGCCGTTCCCATCCATCTGCCTCAATCGCCGCTCGGCGTCACGTTCCGGTAGTCCATCGATCGCTGCTGCACCCGCGCGCCGGGCGGGTTCGTCAGCGTCGACTCGATCTTCACCACACGCGCCACGTACGGGACGGAAAGCTGGTAGACATGGCGGATGATGACGTCCCAGATATCGAACAGATCCTCGGTGCTCAACTGCGCGAGAGCTATTTCGACAGTCTCCTCCGGATAAAAAACATCCGGTTTGTAGCTGTTCAGCAGGCTCGGATAGAGCACCGCGTTGTCTTCGAGCGTGCGCATCATCCAGCCCGCAAGTTCATGCTGCAGAGACGCCGTCTTGGCCCACGCGGTCAGAAGGAAGTGCAGCTCCAGAGGCAGCTTGCTTGGGCCTCTCGTTCCGTTGGGCTGCACTCTGCCGGGAGGCGTGCGGTACGTTCCCTCGGGGAAGATGCGGTAGAGCAGGAGGGAAACGCCTTCATCCATCGGATTCAGGAAGTCGTTCGACACGTAGACCTGGAACTGCATCGAGGCGTTGTTGAACTGCGCGGGATCGTAGCTGCTCTCGAGGACTCTGATGATCGCCTGCGTGGTGGCCGCGATCGCGGAAAGCGTCGCCATCAGTTCATGCCTTCCCGCCGCGCAACAGGTCCCCGGCCGCCAGGTGCTTTTCCGGATTCAGGCGGAACAGGCGGCGTGAGCACGGCTGCTCCACCTCTATCAAGTAGCCTTCTTCTACCAGCCACTTCAGCGCACCCTCCGTCTCTGAGATCGTTCGATGGATAACCTGCTCCAGTAATCGCCAGCGAGCAATACCCTCGAGCGAATCCGCCACCTTCGGATTTCTCAAAAAGTACTCCAGAATCTCACGCGCAGGTTTCGGGACACGATGTGATTCCAATCGAAGCTCCACTGGGTTAGCAATCCGGTTTCCACCCTTTAGCCAATTGCTCTTTAAACACTTAGCGCGTTATCGACAGGGCGGGAGAAAGGAAACCGGGCGCCGGCCGACCCACCTGCGGCGCCGCGGGCGTCGTGCCGTGGCCAATCCAAAAGGAGTGAATTCACGGACATCGGAAGCGACCGCCGGGCCGCGGCGGCGCCGGGTCAGATTTGACCCGCTGCGCGCGTGGTTGCGCGGAAACCGTGCTTTTTGGCCAGGCGGCCGAAGGCGCGCCGTTCTTTGCCCGCTTCCTTCGCGGCATGTGTGATGTTGCCCTGATGCCGCTGGAGCAACTGTTCCACGTATGCTCTTTCGAAGCTTGCCAGCGTTTCCTCGCGCGCCGTGCGGAAATCCTGCCGTCGCGGGTGAACGGCTTCCTGTGAAAGGGCGATGTCGGAGACTTCGATCCGCGGGCCTTGCGAGAAAACGATCGCCCGCTGAATCACATTCAGCAGTTCGCGCACGTTGCCCGGCCAGTGATGCGATTCCAGGCGATGCAGCGCGGCCGGCGAAAGCGCCTTGTGCATTCCCGGCTGCTGGTACTGCGACAGAAAGTGCTGAGCCAGCAATGGAATGTCCCGCGGACGCTCTCGTAACGGCGGCACTTCCACGCGCAACACGTCGAGGCGAAAATACAAGTCCTGGCGAAATTGTTTTTCCGCGATCTGCCGGGCCAGATCGCGATTGCTTGCCGCCAGGATTCTTGCATCTCCCTGGGTCCACTTCTCCGATCCCAATGCCCGGAACTGGCGTTCCTGCAGGAAACGGAGCAGCTTGGCTTGCGCCGCGGGTGACAGCGAGTCCACCTCGTCAAGAAAAAGCGTTCCACCTTCGGCCATCGAGGCCAGTCCGCGTTGCTCCCCGCGCGCGTCCGTGAAGGCTCCGCGGACATGCCCGAAAAGCTCATTTTCAAAAAGCTGATCGGGAATCCCGCCGCAATCCACCGGTATGAACGGATGGTTGCGGCGATGACTCATGAAATGGACGGCTCGCGCGAATAACTCCTTCCCCGTCCCGGTTTCCCCGGTGATCAGCACCGGTAAATCCGTTCGTGCGCCGGCCGCCAGCCGCTCGGCCGCGCGAAGAAAGTTCGGATCCTTCCCCACCAGGTTCGCCCGGCCGAGTTCCGCGATCAGGCCCTCGTACGCCGCTTCCGCGTCCGAGCCGCCTGCATCGAGCAGTCGCCGCAAACGCAGTTCAAAAAGGTCCTGCCGCTCGGAAGACAGAGTCAGATCGTCAGCGATCGCCAAAGCGCGTTCGATATCTTCCGTGGTCGAATCGGGCGGCAGCACGGCCAGCATCCTGCATCGCGGGTGGCGCCCGCGCCAATCGAGCACATCGGCGCACGTGAGGCGCGCAGCCGGAGCGACCAGCACCAGCAGGTCCACAGGGCTGCTCTCCGGTAGTTGCTGGGGGAATGAACTCCACGCGACAAACGTGCGGCAGCAGGCAGGCCCGGTGGCTCCGCCGGCGATCGAGTCGTCGTCAGTCACTACCAGTACATTCCTCGGCATGGGCCGGAGCCTCCGGCGCGTCCCGCTTTTCGAGTCGCGCCTTTTCTCTAACCTAATAAAGGAGTCGTAAGTGGGACCCGCGTCACCCGAGCGGACATCCCTGAATGACTACTCAGTGGGAAACCCAGGATAAAACTCCCTTACTTTAGTGCGAAAAACATTCTGCTGTCAATAGACCAAATTGATAGTGCGATTTCAGAGCGGACCGTTTCCATGAATTTGAACGGTCGCAGTTATGCAGATCTGTCGGACGCTGCGCCCTTCGAAACCTGCGCGTTCCTCCTGCCACGCCGATGAAGACGATTCCGTCCCGCACGCCGCGCTGACGGCGGAGGTCAATGACGGAATCCCCAAGTCGCTGGATTCGAAGACTGCGCGGGAGGATCAGCGCCGCAGCCACGCTGCGCGATTGAATTCGGTTCGAATTAAGAGCGGAAATTCACCGGAATGATGGCGTGACCACGCGGGTAGAAATGGGGAAAAGAACACAATTGTATGGAGCGGTGACCCGAAGTAGTCATTGTGCCCGATAGCAAAGCTTTATAGAATTCAGCGGTTGCAGTGCCGCGGGGGCGCGGTTCGGCTTTCGGCACTCAGAGGTCATCGAAAAAAATGCGTACAGTGAAGTTCGCGATTTGTGCCGCCCTGCTTGCGGTCGCTGCCTTCGCCCAAAGCGATCGCGGAACCATTACCGGAACCGTTACCGACGCCACTGGAGCCGTCATTGCAGCGGCCGGCGTGCAGGTGCGGAACACCGAAACCGGAGCGGTTTACCCGGCAGCCACGTCGGCTACCGGCAACTATACTCTTGCTCAATTACCCGCGGGGCAATATGAAATGACGGTCAATGTGCCCGGATTCAAAAAATTTGTGCGAACGGGTCTCATCGTCGACGTTGCCCAGACTTACCGCGTGGATGTCAGCCTGGAGGTCGGCGCGCAAACGGAGTCGGTCACGGTAACGGAATCCGCTCCCCTTCTCAAAACCGACAGCGGCGAACTCAGCCACAATATCCAGATGAATACGGTTGACGACCTGCCGGTCCTTGAGACAGGAGCCACTTCGGGCGCCTCAGGCATCCGGAATCCATACTCAGTGGTACAGACGCTTCCCGGATCGAATTTTGCGCTCTCCGCTCAGGGGCCGGGAGTCGCCGGCGCCGACGTATCCATTCGATTAAACGGCGCGCCCGCGGATACGGAGGCGATGCTGGTGGAGGGCCAGGACGCCACGAACGGCTGGTATGGGACGCAGGATCAGACCCAACCGAGCATCGAAGCCATCCAGGAGTACGCCGTTCAAACCAGCAATTTCGCGGCGGAGTACGGCGCGGTGGGCGGCGGACTGTTCAACGTCACGATGAAGTCCGGGACCAATCAGTATCACGGAAGCGGATACGATTACTTCGACAATGAAGCGCTGAACGCCGCTGAGCCGTTCACGAATAACGGCAATGGAGGGCTGCTGAAACCGCGCAACCGAAGAAACGATTACGGCTTCTCCCTGGGCGGTCCTGTGCAGATACCCAAAGTGTTCAACGGGCGCAACAAGCTGTTTTTCTTCGTCAATTGGGAACAGTTCCGCCAGACCACAATCACGAACGACGTTTCCACCACCGTCCCGACGCTCGCTTACCGCGACGGCGATTTCGAAGGCGCTCTCACGGGCAGGACCCTCGAAACCGATCCGAACGTCGGCGCAATCATGGAGAACACCGTCTACAATCCCTACTCCGATTACGTCATCAATGGACTGACCTATCGCAATCCGTTTCCGAACAACACGATTCCGATGAGCCTGATGGATCCGGTCGCTCTGAAAATTCAGTCTCTGATACCGCTGCCGACCAGCCCGGGTCTCGTGAATAATTATCTGCCGACCTACACCAATCCGATCGCCACAACCATTCCGTCTCTCAAGACCGACTACCAGATCAGTTCGAATTCGAAACTCGCCGTGTTCTGGTCGCTGAACCGGCAAAATAACCCCAATAACACCGTGATGCCGGCTCCGCTCACGGGAAGCCAGCCGAGAGCCATCAATTCGAACACGTATCGCGTGAACTACGACGAGACGCTCACCCCGACCATGCTGCTGCACTTCGGCGCGGGGCTTATGGATACGCATATCTACGATCACAGCCCGTCTTTTAACCCGGTCACAGAGCTGGGATTGACCGGAACCAATGTCGATCTTTTCCCTGTGCTGACAGGGCTGAGCGAAAACCAGGGCGGTCTTTCGGCCGCCGTCGGCCCGGGAAATCAGATAAATATGATTAACCGCAAGCCCACTTTCAATTCCATCCTGACCTGGGTCGATGGTAATCACACTCTGAAATTCGGCGGGGAAGCCATCGTTGACGGATATGAGATGCACAACAAGACCTACGCCATGGGGTGGTTCGGATTCAGTCCGAACGAGACGGGTCTTCCGGCTCTCAATGGCGTAAGCCTTCCGGGCACCGTCGGATTCTCTTATGCGAGTTTCCTTCTAGGCGCGGTGGATAACGGGTACGATTCGGTTCCCGCCGCTACCCATATGGGAGCGCATTCCCTGGCGGGATTCGCCGAAGATTCATGGAAGGCGACCCGCACTCTCACGATCGATTACGGTCTCAGGTACGACTTCGAGAGCTACCTGAAGGATGGCAACGGCTACTATGGCATCTTTTCACCGAGTACGCCGAACCCCGCCGCCGGCAACCTTCCCGGAGCGATCATTTATGAGGGTTATGGCGGGGGGCGCTGTAACTGCGAGTTCGCTCACAATTACCCGTTTGCGTTCGGGCCGCGGCTCGGAATAGCCTGGCAGATTGCTCCGAAGACGGTTTTCCGTGCCGGAGCGGGAGTCGTCTATGACAAGGACGACGATAACCAGGTAGGCTTCTCCGCCGGTTCCGAATACCTGTACAGCACCAGCACTTATGGCAGCCCCGCATTCACTCTTCAAAACGGAATGCCCTATAAGATCACATTCCCGAACTTTTATGCCGGTCAATACCTCTTCCCGGGGTCGTTGGGTTCGGCGCCGCAGGAAATGGACCAAAATGCGGGCAGACCCGCCCGTCAGGTTCAGTGGAGCGCCGGCTTCCAGCGGGAGCTTTTTTCGAACGTGCTCGCGGAGCTGACCTACGTCGGGAATCGCGGCGCCTACTGGAATGCGGGCGGCCTGGTCAATCCCAACGCCCTTTCCGAACAGGATCTCGCAGCTCACGGTCTCAGCCTGAACAACCCGGCCGATCTTCAGATTCTGGCCGCTCCTCTGGATTCTCCGATTGCGATCGCAGCCGGATTCGGCACTCCCCCGTATCCGGGATTTCCGTTGACGGCCACCGTGGCGCAGGCGCTGCGGCCATTTCCGCAGTATGGCGCGATCACCAACTGGCATTGGGTTCCCGACGGGGACACCTGGTATGACGCTTTGCAGGCGAAAGGCACGAAGCGGCTGTCTCACGGTCTGGTGGTCAGCACTTCGTTTACCTGGTCGAAGCAGGAGGATCTGGGCGTTGAGGACGATTACGGGCGCGGCGACGGCGTGGTTGTGAACGATGTCTTCAACCGGGACAACAGTAAGACCATTTCGGCTTATGACCAGCCGTTTCTTTTTGTTTTCTCCGGCACTTACACCGTGCCCAAGTTGCCCGGCGGAAATGCCTTTACGGGCAACAAGGTTGTCTCATGGCTGGCTCGCGACTGGCAACTCGGCGCCGTGCTTCGCTACGGCAGCGGGCTGCCGATTCCCTCGCCCACTGCGACATCCAACCTGTCGGCTTACACTTTTCAAACGACTCTCATGGATCGTGTACCCGGCGTCCCGCTGTTCACGCACAACCTGAACTGCGGTTGTTTCAATCCGAATACGACGTTCGTGCTGAACCCCGCGGCCTGGGTGAACCCACCCGCCGGGCAGTACGGCACGGCCGCTCCATACTACAGCGATTACCGATTCCAGCGCCGTCCCGTCGAAGACATGAGTATCGCCCGGAACTTCCGGGTGAAGGATAAGGCCAATTTGCAGATTCGAGCTGAATTCACGAACATCTTCAATCGCACGGAAGTGAATAATCCGACCGACGTCAACGGCACGGCAACGCAGACCACCCTGAACGGCCAGACCACCGGAGGTTTCGGCTACATCAACAACGGAACAACCTTCTCGCCGCCGCGAGCGGGTCAACTGGTGGCTCGTTTTCAGTTCTGAAGAACCAAAGCGAAGGCGGAGCCGCGCACATACCGGCTCCGCACAGCCCCGATTTTCAGGTGCGGCCGGCAATCTCTCCAATTCGCGGGAGCTTCACGTGCGCCGCTTCCGGTGACTCGACATGCGCTCCGTTACTCGTCTGTTACACAACCGTCGCTCGCGCTCTGCACCAGTCGAATATATTTGGCAAGAGTTCCCCGTGACGCCTTGAGCGGAGGCGCGACCCAGTCCCTGCGGCGGGCTTCCAATTCCGCGATCGATATCTCCATCGAAATTTCATTCGTGGTGGCGTCGATGGTGATGTGATCGCCGTCCCGTACAAAAGCAATGGGACCGCCATCCTGCGCTTCCGGCGTGATGTGACCCACGAGGAATCCGTGCGACCCGCCGGAGAATCGTCCGTCGGTGATCAGCGCCACATCCTTGCCGAGACCCGCGCCCATAATCGCCGATGTAGGCGTGAGCATCTCGGGCATCCCCGGACCGCCCTTCGGCCCCTC
>JASHSD010000183.1 GCA_030036985.1 Bryobacteraceae bacterium | reverse complement strand
GGAAGCGCGGCGCCGAGATTCTGATAGTCCCTGCGATCGCGATAGCGCTTCTTGAGAGCCAGGTTGTGCGCCACCCGAAACAGCCAGCCCTTGAGGTTATCCCTCGGTCCCCCGCGCTGAAGGTGCTGAAAGAGCGCGAGGAAGATCTCCTGTATAATTTCCTCCGCGTCCGGGACCGAAAGCATAAAGCTGGTGATATAACGAAACAGCCTTTCGTGCAGAGCGTCGAACAAGTTCAGAACGTCCTGCTCGACTGCGGATGTCTGCCTGCTCTCGGACGGCGCCGCCGTCGTGAGCGCCGCCGCCAACCCGGACTTTACCGAAGATCCCGCCATATGTGACCGTGCCGGTAGATTGCTTTCGGCGATAGCTCTCTAATCGAATATTCCCGAACCACGCTTTTTGTTCAGCATTTTTGTCCGGCCGCTGTTAAAAAGATAAGCGCCCCTGACTGCCCGCGAAAGCGCTGTTCAATGAGTCATGGAATAGACAACATAATTGACGCCAATGCGGATCGCCAATGAAGCGGCCTTTTCCGGATAGTACGGATCGTCCGCCCACTCCCAGGCGTCGCCCATGTCGGAGTTGTACGAGATCGCAATCATGACACGGCCTTTATCGTCATAGATGCCGCGCCAGTGCGCCCCGCGCCCACCCTCGTCGCAGTTTTTGCAGCCCTCGCGGAGATGCGCCTGGCCGGGAATCTGAAAGCGGTCGTTGAGATCGTAAACCGTGTGAAAGATCGCGTCATCGTCGGGAATGTCCACGATGGGCCGGTCGGGAAATACCAGTTTCATCGACCGCTCGAACACCTCGCGCTCCATGTCGCCGTGGAAGTCGTCGGCCGCGAAAAATCCGCCGCGCAACAGATACTCCCGCAGTTCCTTCCCCTGCCGGGGCGTGATTCCCCACTCCCCCACCTGCACGGCATAGAGCCACGGCCAGTCGAATTCCTCGTTTTCGTCGAGGTTGATGGGCTGTTCCACCGAGCGAGTGGAGACACGGGTCAGTCGGCGGAGCGCGGCGGAAAAATGCCGGTCGGCCCGCGGATAATCCTGCGTCCAAAGCGAGAGACCGAGCCGCCAGTCGCCCTGGAAGCGCGGATAGTAGCCGTCCACGTCAGGACCACCGCCGGGAAACATGAGGCGGGCGAACGCAAACTCGGCCTTATCGGCCCAGTCGGGAGGGGTCTCGAACTGTGTGTATTCGACCCCGGGATACTGACGAAACGGCTTTTGCGCAAGCAGCGCTCCCGAGACCGCCAGTCCGAGGATTCCAAGAACGAAACGAAGGCGCATACGCTTTAGTGGGTCATCGAATAAATGACGTAGTTCACACCGATACGTATCCCAAGCGACGAGTATTTCTCCGGATAGTTGGGATCGTCTGCCCATTCCCAGGAGTCTCCGATATCGGAATTGAAGGACATGGCGACCATGACACGACCGTGATCGTCATAAATCCCGCGCCAATACGGAGTTGCTCCGTCGTTGCGGTACGTTGTGCCACGCGCGATAGCCCATTGGCCCGCTATCTGGAAGCGTTCGTCGAGATCGTAGACCACATGGAAGATCGGATCGTCGTTTTCAATCTCGACGATCTGCCGATCCGGGAAAACGCGTGACATACTTTCCATGAACCGGTTCCATTCCTCGGTTCCCCAGAAGTCGTCCAGCATCAGGAAGCCGCCGCGCAGCAGATACTCGCGCAGAGCTTTCACCTGCCTGTCCGTAAGATACCAGTCTCCCATTTCGCCGGCGTTGATCCAGGGATAATTGAACGCGTCGTCCCCGTCGTCCAGGTTGACCGGCTGCTCGACGGACCGCGCCTGCACGCGGCTGAGGCGGCGCAACGCCTGCGCAAAGTGGCGGTCGGCTCGCGGATAGTCCTGCGTCCAACTCGTGCCACCTTCCAGCCAGTCGGACGGACCGCCATAGTAGGACCGGCCGAAACGGGCGTGGGGGTGTTGCGGATACATCAGGCGGGCGAATACCCATTCGGTTTTCTCACGCCAATCTTTCGGGAGAGCGACATCGTCGTAGGGTTCCAAGCTGGGGTAGACGCGGAATGGGCGTTGAGCGGCGAATAACGCGGTGAAGAGCGCCAGGCCGCAGCCAAGGAGCGCCAGCCCTTTCCGGCGATTCATTGTCCCGCTATCACCTTGGTGCGATTGCACTTTATCGGCCAGCCGGGCGATCTTCTCCGCTCGAGGGTCTCAACTGGTCGGGAAAGTCCTCTACACTGAATATCCCTCGCTGAATCATCCTGTTCGTTCTTTCCTGGGTCGGACGAAATGCCCAAAAAAAGATCGAACAGAGGCGCTGCTCAAGGAATTCCATGAATACGGGCGCATTTGGAACGCGGCTGAGAGTCTCTACAGGCGGCTGCGCCAATCGGTCCGCGGCGATTGAAGTATTATGCGGCTGAGGGTTTTTTCCATGTCCTTCCAGCGTCCCTGTTTGATGATTTCCGTGCTCGCGTTTGGCGCGAGTTCCGCCTTTGCACAGGCGCAAAAGCCCGGCAGGGTGGATGACGCCGCCCTGCGTAACGTTGCCCGGGGCAATGGTGAGGATTGGCTCAGCTACGGCTTCACGCCCCAGGAAACGAGGTACACGCCGCTCAGCCAAATTAATACATCCAACGTTTCGCGCCTGGGTTTGGCATGGTCCGTTGAGGTGGGTCCGGGCGGCGGGGGGCAGGAGGCAACCCCTCTCGTACACAATGGCGTGATCTTCTCCATCACCCAATGGAGCGTCGTGTTTGCCGTCGATGCGCGGACGCGCAAGGAAAAGTGGCGCTGGGATCCGGAAGTGAACCAGGCGGCGCTGCGTCCGAGAATCTGCTGCGGAGTGGTTCAGCGGGGAATCGCCATATATGAGGGCAGGATCATCGCGCCTGCAATCGATGGCCGCCTGTTCGCCCTGGATGAAGAGACGGGCAAGGTGCTGTGGGAAACGCGCGTAGCCTACCCTCAGGACAACTACACCATCACGATGGCGCCGCGTATCGCCAAAGGAAAGGCGATCGTCGGCGTGTCCGGCGGGGAGTATCCGGTGCGCGGCTTCATCGCCGCCTTTGACGCCAAAACGGGAACCCAAGCCTGGAAGTTTTATACGATACCGGGACCGGGCGACAAGGACCCCGGGTTAATTAAAGCCGCGAAGACGTGGCCCAAAAACATCGTCGGCGGTGGCGGCGGACCCGTTTGGGACGCGATCTCCTACGATCCCGACCTCGAGCTGGTGTATTTCGGCACGGGCAATGCCGGACCGTGGTCGGAAGACGTGCGCATGTCGGAGGGTTACGATCTCCTGTATGCCGCCTCCATCGTGGCGGTGGATGTCAACACCGGGCTATACAGGTGGCACTATCAGAATGTGCCAGGAGATGAGTGGGACTACGACAGCGTGCAGCATCTGCTTCTGGCCGACGTGACCATCAAGGGCGTAAAGCGCAAGGTGATCATGCAGGCCAATAAGAACGGCTTCCTGTATACGCTCGACCGGACCAACGGCAGGTTCATTTCAGGCACGCCGATCGCCAAAATCAACTGGGCGCTGGGCGTCGACGAAAAGACAGGGCGACCCATCATCAATCCCGAAGCCAAGTATTCCGAGAGCGACTCCGCGAACATCACGCCGGGTCCAGGCGGCGCACACAACTGGTCCCCGATGAGCTTCAATCCGTCACTCGGGTTGCTGTATGTCAGCGGCCAGTCCGGCGGCGGGTTCACATTTGCCGCGCAGCCGAACTTTGAATACAATCCCAAGCAACAGAATATGGGCATTGTGTTTGGCCGCGGCCCCGGCGGCGGTCGAGGCGGAACGGGCGCGCCTGCTGCCCCGGCCCGCGTGGGCGCCGCCGCTGAAAACGTGTCCCCTGAAGTCGCGGCTGCGCGCGCCGCGGC
>JASHSD010000182.1 GCA_030036985.1 Bryobacteraceae bacterium | reverse complement strand
TTCTCCCGCACCTATGCCCGTCTGCTGCGGCCCAAACTCGCCGAGATTCCTGGTCAGAGTCCTCCATCGGATTCCTCTCTGCGCGCCGCCTTCGACCACCTTCAAACCGAAATCGACCGCTGTTGCGAGGAACAAAAACTCGCCGCCTGAAAACTTGACTCATTCACCTTGCAATCTCTTGGGTAAGGACTCTAGCGTCCCTTCACCGCCGTCATGTCAACCACCGGAACCCACTCAGGCCCGACTCCCGCCAGTAAGTAGAAATGCATATCCAACATAGGCCTTCAGAGTGAATGAACGCGCCGCAACCGGCGCGCCATCGATACGCACCGCGATTCCCAGTTGTTCCGGAACCAATGGGCCGGATAGCTTTATCGATGCCACTTGGAAATCCGGCTTTGCCGGAGTCGGAGCCGCTGACCCGAGCTCAGTAGCGGAAGCAATGCCCGCAGTTATGATTTTAATGCTGCGCTTTTTTGCGCATCGGTCTGTCGCAGTTGGCGCGGAAATACGCCGTATCCGTTTCGCCGAAAACGCTTCCATTAAACGCCTGATCGTTGTTTACGGCGCGTCAACTGCTGTACACCCCGCTGTTGAACTGACGAACAGACTATGATTGATTCGAGAAATCGACTACTTTGGCGGCGCGCCTTTCCGCAAGCCCCAATGGGGGCTTTTGAAATCGCCGTCTGGTCGATTTCATCTCGCCGGGCCTGATCATCACCATCAATTCGTCACCATTTCCTCGACCGGCGTAATCGCGGTCATCTATTCCCTGACCGATCCCCTCGGCAACGGCCGGGATGCTTCGGCTGTCAACACGGCCAGCCCATCAGCCTGAGCTGCATAGCCACATGCCTGCTCAACGGACAGGAAGATTACACGGCCTACACCACGAAAACCGCGATCGGCATCGTTATCGCCTCCACGCAGCAGGCCGGAGCCGATTCCGGCGGCGTCGTGCTGATCGTCCTGACCACAGAGGCCTGTCTGAACGGTTAATCGTGGCGCAGACGTCTTGTCTGCCGGGCCCTGGAACTCATCCCGACGCAGGCTTGGTTCAGGTCTCCTTCGGATCTTCCAGCATAGATTGGTTTGTGCGTTTCACTTTCAGCCCGAGTTGCTTCTGCACCGCATCCAGAAAAGAAACTGACCCCGACGGACCGTCGGGTTCCTGGGTAGTAGGGGCGTCCGCCGGAAACCTGCGCGCCAGAATCCCCAGCATCTGCTGCCGCACGCCCGCCATCGTGATTCAGGCTAAAATCCCACGCACCTACGAGACCGGTGCTTTCCTGTACCGGATACAGAATTCCCGGGTCAAAGGCAGGTATCTGTTCCGCGAACTGAGCCATCGTGATGTTCCGGCAAACCAGCTTGACCATCAGGGCACGGCCCTGCTGTTGCTGCCCTCCCGCGTGCATCCCGTCCGATTGGCCGGATCGGCCTTGGCCAGTTTCGGCTTGTTCGCCACCAGAGTCAGCGCGTCCATCGGGCGATCCTCGAAATGAAACTTCATCTCATAGCAATCGATCAAAGGCGATTGCAGCATCGCGTAAAGAATGTCCCGCAGCTCCGTATCGGCATTCGTGGCGTCCTTCGGAAACCAGCCCGCCGGAGCCTTCGCCACGGTCGTAATATTCTTTGTGGTCGACGACCCGGATCCACTGGTGGTCAGGCAAAGAGAGTGACCACTACGCGGCGAATTTCGTCTGTGATGCGGGACTCCGACGATCGTGGCTACTTGATCGATTCGATGATCCGGATGTCCTGCTTCAGCAGATCATTAATCATTTCGTTGAGCGATACACCTTTTCGAGCCGCCTCTTCCATCCGATAGTCCTGCACATCGGCGTCGAGGTAGACAGGCAACCGCAACTCAGCGTCGGGCCTGAAAAATTTGGCCCGTTCGCCGTTCGTGAAATCGTACCCAGCTTTCATCGCTCTTCCTCATAAAGCCCGGATTTCCGCCCTTGTTGCTAGGCGCGCCGAAATCAGGCGGACACGCGCCACGAACCGGTCAGTTGCTCGAAAGTGTGAACCACCAGCACGTATTGGCCCTGTGCCTCTTTCCCCAGCGTAATCCATCGATCTTCAGTTTCACTATGTTTGTCGTCGGGGATAGTTAAGGCCAAAGGACCTCGGAATACCTGAGCGGCCCGCTCGAAATCGAGCCCATGTTTATTGACGTTTGCCTTCGCCTTTGCCGGGTCCCACTCAAATTCGTACAGAAACCCAGCCATAACCGTGCTTCATTGTCGCCGATTTGAATGCCCGTCAACAACTCCTGATCCTCAAGCTACGTTCATCCTCATCACCTGGCTAAACTAATCGTCGATGCCGTCGGAACCGTCCGGCGACGCCGCGCAGGCGGTCGCGCGCGTTGCCCACATGCGCCTTCTGGTCGAAACCATGCGCCGCCTCGAAGCGCGGCTGCGCGAAGGCGGCGGCGCCGACCGCATCGAGAAACAGCACCGCGCGGGCAAGCTCACCGCGCGCGAACGCATCGCCGCGCTGCTCGATCCCGGCGCGCGCTTCCTCGAAATCGGCCTGCTCATCGCTTACGACCAGTACGACGGCCACGCGCCCGCCGCGGGCGTGGTCACCGGCATCGGCAAAATCGAAGGGCGTCCCGCGGTCATCGTCGCTAATGACGCCACCGTGAAGGCCGGGGCATGGTGGCCCGAGACCATCACCAAAATCCTGCGCGCGCAGGAGATCGCCATGCGCAACCGCGTGCCGATCGTCTATCTTGTCGATTCCGCCGGCGTCAACCTGCCTTATCAGGACGGCATCTTTCCCGGCCAGTACGGCGCCGGGCGCATCTTCTTCTACAATTCGCTGATGCGGCGCAAGCTGCGCGTGCCGCAGATCGCGGCCGTCATGGGGCCCTGCATCGCGGGCGGCGCCTATCTTCCCGCGCTGAGCGACGTCATCTTCATGGTCGAGCACACCAGCTTCATGGGTCTCGGCGGCCCCAATCTCGTGAAAGGCGCGACCGGCCAATCCATCGATCAGGAGTCGCTCGGCGGCGCGCATCTGCACAACGCTACCAGCGGCGTCGCGCATTATGTGGCGAAGAATGACGCCGATTGCCTCGATATGATTCGCGCGCGCTTTCGTCAATTACCGATGCCTCCGAGCCGGCCGCCGGCGACCGAACCGGCCGAATCGGCGGAAGGACTCTACGCGGTCCTGCCGCCCGATCACCGGCTTCCTTATCAAATCGAAGACGTGCTCTCGCGCATTTTCGACCGCGAGGATTTCCTCGAGTTTCAGTCCGAGTTCGCGCCCGAGATGCTCTGCGCCAACGCGCGGCTGCATGGGTATCCCGTCGCCGTGATCGCGAATCGCCGCGGATTTCTGAAGCCGCGCATCGGCGGCATCATCTATACGGAGACGGCGCGCAAGGTGGCGTATTTCGTCGAACTGGCCGACCGCGCGGGCACGCCGATCGTCTATATACAGGACGTGTCGGGGTTCATGGTGGGGCTTGAATCGGAGAGCGAAGGGATCATTCGCGCCGGCGCGGAGATGGTGGAAACCATGTCGTGCGCGAGCGTGCCGCGCATTTTGCTGGTGATCAATCATGCCAGCGGCGCGGGTTACTACGCGATGGGCGGCCAGGGCTTCGATCCGAACTTCACGTTCAGTTGGCCGTCGGCGCGCATCGGCGTGATGGAAGGAGATTCGGCCGTGCAGGCGCTCTATTCCGCGGAGCTGGCCAAGCTGAAGAAGAACGGCGCCGCGACGCCGCCCGAGTTGACCGAAGCCATCGAACGCACGCGCGCCGATTACGAACGCTGGCTGGACGCGAAGTACGCCGCCGCGCGCGGACATTGCGACGCGCTGATCGATCCGCTGGAAACGCGCGAGGTGCTGGCGCTTGCGCTCGAAGTGGCGCTGAATCGTCCGCGAGCCGTGGCGCTTGCTTTGGAGACCTTATGATTCGCATCGCCAACGGCCAAGGCTTCTGGGGCGACTGGCTGGAGGCGCCGGTCCGCCTGGTGGATCAGGGGCCGATCGATTTTTTGGTGCTCGATTACCTCGCCGAAGTCACCATGTCGATCCTGCAGAAGCAGAAGCAGGACGATCCGGCGCTGGGCTATGCGCGCGACTTTCCGCCGCTGATCGGACGACTTGCGCGCAAGCTGAAGGACCGGAATATCAAGGTGGTCGCGAACGCGGGCGGCGTGAATCCGACCGCTTGCGCATACGCGGTGCTGCATGCCGCGCCGGGGCTGAAGGTCGCTGTGGTTCATGGCGACGATGTGTTTCATCGCATCGACGAATTCCTCGGCAAGGGTTATGAGATGCGCGATATGGAAACGGGCCAGGCGATTGCGGCCATTCGCAAACAGATCCTCTCCGCAAACGCCTATATCGGAGCCTTCCCACTTGCCGAGGCGCTCGATACCGGCGCGGATGTGGTTATCGCGGGGCGCTCGACCGACACCGCTCTCACGCTCGCGCCCATGGTGCATAAGTTCAAATGGAAGGCCGACGATTGGGACAGGCTGGCCGCGGGGACTATCGCGGGCCACATCATCGAATGCGGCGCGCAATGCTCCGGCGGCAATTGCCAGGTGGATTGGGAGCGCATCCCCGACATGGCCGACATCGGCTATCCGATTATCGAAGCGGAGCCGGACGGCGCCTTCACCGTCACCAAGCACGCCAACGCGGGCGGACGCGTGCACTCCGATACCGTGAAGGAGCAGCTTCTCTATGAACTCGGCGATCCGACGCGCTACATGACGCCCGACTGCATCGCCGATTTCACCACGATTCAACTTGCCGACGTGGACCCGAATCGCGTGCGCGTGACCGGCATTCGCGGCGGTCCGCGGCCGCCCACGCTGAAGCTTTCGATCAGCTATGCGCACGGATGGAAGGCCATCGGCACGCTGGTCTATAGCTGGCCTCAAGCCGTCGCGAAGGCCCGCGCGGCGGACCGCATTGTGCGCGAACGCCTGGCCGCGCTGGGTCTGGAGTTCGAAGAAATCTACACCGAGTTGTTCGGTCTGAACGCGTGCCATGGTCCGGCGGCGCCGCCGAATCCGGATCCGCCCGAGATTCAGCTGCGCATCGGCGTGCGCGGGCAGGATCGCAAGGCGGTCGACCGGTTCACGCGCGAACTGATTCCGCTGGTGCTCAACGGGCCTCCGGGCGCTACCGGGTTCGGCGAGGGGCGTCCGGCGGTGCGCGAGATCGTGGCGTATTGGTCGGCGCTGATTCCGCGCGAAGAAATCGCGACGCGGGTGGAGGTGGTTTCATGAAACGGCCGTTGGGCGCCATTGCACATACGCGTTCCGGCGATAAAGGCGATACTTCGAACATCGGCGTGATTGCGCTCAAGCCCGAGTATTATGCGGCGATCGTGCGCGAAGTGACGCCGGAACGGGTGAAGGAATTTTTCGGCGGCCTGGTGCAGGGCGATGTCGAGCGCTTCGAATTGCCTAATCTCGGAGCCGTCAACCTGCTGCTGCACGAGGCTCTCGGCGGCGGCGGTACGCTGTCGCTTCGCATCGACGCGCAGGGCAAGACATACGGCGCGGCTCTTCTGCGCATGGAGGTGGAAGTTGATTGAAGTCTCGAAAGAGTGGCGCGTTCTGCGGGTGACGCTGAACCGGCCGGAAAAACGCAACGCGCTGAATCTGGAGCTGTGCAACAAGCTGGCGGAAGCGCTGGAGCATGCGGATATGGACCACGAGGTTGGCGCCATCGTGCTCAATGCGAACGGTCCTTCCTTCTGCGGCGGCATGGACCTGAAGGAGACCATCGATATCGATCAGGTGCAGCTCGCGGGGATTCACGAGCGCCTCTTCACAACCATTCACCGCACACGGACGCCGATCGTTTCCGCCGTGCATGGCGCGGCTTTGGCGGGCGGAACGGGACTGGTGGCCAATTCGCACATCGCCATCGCGCGCCCGGACGCGCGCTTCGGATTGACCGAGATCCGCATCGGGCTTTGGCCGGTGCTGATTTTCCGCGCGGTGGAGAACGCGATGGGCGAGCGGCGGACGGTGGAACTCAGCCTCACGGGCCGCGAGTTCAATGCGCAGGAGGCGCTCGAGTACGGGCTGGTGACGGA
>JASHSD010000181.1 GCA_030036985.1 Bryobacteraceae bacterium | reverse complement strand
GAGGGAGCGGAACCAGCAGTCTGTATACCATCGACACATTGACCGGCGCTGCTTCGCTTGATCTCATTTTCGGCGGCAACGGGCTGGCACCGGTCGATGGTGGCATAGCTTTCGGGCCAGAGAGCAGCGTTGCGACACCCGAACCAGCCACAGTCCTCTTGTTAGGCATCGGGCTGCTATTGCTGGGCTTGAGACTTTGGCGGAAAGCTCGGCTGGAGTTCTAAGATCCTCGCTGCCAGGAAGACGGCGCTGGCCAAGACGGAGGTCGGCTTGAAAGACCCGGTGGTCGCGCTGACGCTGGAGGCGTTCGCGACGGCCGAGTTCCTGCCGTTCGCGGAGGACCAGTTCGCCGCCCGGTCGAAGACGCTGGGGTTCTACGAGAACGGGGTCAAGAACCTGCTGGCGCGCAAGCAACTGGCCAAGCTCCCGCTCGACGCGATCACGGTCGCCGACGTCGCTGCTCGAAGGCAGAAGGGCTGGCCACGGCCAGCCTGAATCGAGAACTGCAAGTACTGCGCCGCATGTTCAGGTTCGCGCAAGACTGGGGGAAGGTCGAGAAGCTGCTCGCGCGAGTCAGCATGCTGCCGAAGGAGCGGCACAGGGAGGGGGTCCTGTCGAGGGAGGAGGAAGAAGCCTACCTTGGTGCCGCTCCGCCGCTGCTTAAAGACGTGGCCACGCTCCTTCTGGACTGCGGCCTCCGGCCAGACGAGGCGTTCCGCCTGAGGTGGGAGCAGGTGAGGGACGGCGCCCTGCACGTCCTCCACGGGAAGACGGACAGCGCGCGCAGGAGCATCCCCCTGTCCGATCGCGCGGCAGAAGCGATCGAGCGTAGGCGGAGGATCGGTCATCTCCGTGGGTCTTCGCCGCTCCGACGAAGACCGGTCACGCGGAGAAGTCCAGCGTGAAGAAGCAGCACCTGCGGGCGCTGAAGGAATCGAAGGTGGCTCCCTTCGTCCTCTACGAGCTCCGGCACACGTGCCTGACCCGGTGGGCCGAGCGCATGGACACCTACACGCTCGCCTACCTGGCCGGCCACTCGGACTTCGGCATGACCAAGCGCTACGTCCACCCGCAGAAGGACACGATCCGCAAGGCGATGGAGAAGGTTCGGGGCGGGCATGCTTCCGGGCATACCACGAGCAAAACGGCCTCGGAGTCATCCTCCGAGGCCGTCCTCAAACCCTAGATACGATTGCGTTTGACTTGGTCGGGGCGAGTGGATTCGAACCACCGGCCTCCTGATCCCGAACCAGAGGACGATGAAGAATCAAAGAGTTAGCGGGATTGATCACCGTTGCTCAGCATTGTGCTTCGCTTTTTGTCTTCAGACGTTTAGCCCACGCCGCCTGGCGCAATCGAGCAATGGGTAGCAACCCGGAGCTGCACAGGGTGACCATAGTATTGGCCATAGTGCCGGGATTTCATCGCACCTCCTTCAGCACATCTTCCACGCTCTCCGGATGCTTCGCAATCACGGCGAGGAGTACACGCGTCGGCGTGTCCGGGCGCACCCGCCCCTGTTCCCAATTGCGGAGGGTCGCAGGGGGAAACCCGAATTTCGAAGCGAACTCCGTCTGGCTGAGACCCATCTTGCGTCGGACCTTGGCCACATCCACTTCCGGAACTTGCACGTGCGTCACACGAACGGGTACATCCTCGCCCTTCGACCATGCAAGCGCCTCTTCGAGTGCCTGGATGATTCGCGCGCCAACCGAAGGATTCTTCTGTTGCGCGGAATGGCGCACCGGTTTGTTCGTTTTCATCTTTTTCTTCTCCCTCGATTGTTCAGATATCCGGCAATCAGTGTGGGCACCAGGCGCGACATGGCATTCCGCTCCGCGTTGGTCAGATTTGCTTTCTCATTCTTGCCGTACGCGGCCAGCAGGAAAACCGGCAGTCTTTCGTTGTGGAACAAGTAGATCACTCGAGCACCCCCTCGTTTACCGCGTCCTCCAAGGGCCCATCGCAGCTTTCTGACGCCGCCGGTCTCCGGAATCAGATCGCCCGCTTCCGGATTGGCGCCAATGAACTCAACCAATCGCGCCCGATCGGACTCAGCCATCAGGCCGTCTACATCCTTCAGGAACCGGACGGTTTCGACTACCGTCATCGGCGGATGCTTCACGCTTCAAGTATACGCTATCTGCGTACTATCGCGATTGTTCAGTTTGATGTGGGGCGGACGCGACTTGCGTTCGCCCGAATTCGTCCAAGCGGATTGCGCCCAGTATCGAAACCACGGTTCCCGGCGTGAAGAAATGCCCGGCATTAGCCAGTGCGTGGCCCGGACGAAAGTAACTGCGAGATCCGCCTGACGGATATTCGCGGCTTGCGACAACTTCGATCGCACCGCGGAACAAAATCCCGGGATCGTACGGCATATGGCCGAGCAGTCGGCGGCCCACCGGAATAGGCGATTCGGGATCTCGCGGCCAGGCTTTTTCCAGATCCTCGCGAATAGCGTGGGCTAGTTTTGCGGAGCGGATTCGCCCAAAACCATAATTTCTTTTGCCGCCAACAGTTATGTCGTCGAGCAGGTTCGCGGGCCCTCGGCCATTACGCCGCAGGATGAAATCGGTTGTCGATGCTTCGATTTGGTATCCGGCAATCTCCGAATCGCTCCTCAACCAGAAAACTCCGCAGAGCAAAGTCGGACGTATCACGCCGTCGAAATTCCCATTTTGGCGCCGGACATACTCAATCTCATGCAGCGCGGCGTCTTCTGACGTTCCGTCGAAACCAATCCTTGTGGACAGCCGCGAGGCTGCAAAGTTTGCACGGAAATCAGAATCTGATAACTTCCCCCACTGCAGATCACCGAGTTCGAAGGAGGGGAAGTACACTTCGGACCCGTCAGAAAAATAGAAGTATGAAAATCGGAACGCTCGTTTGAGTTCCTGGCCGACTTGTTCGAAGTCGACCGGGCGCGGCGAGGGGAACAGGCGAGGTGTTAAAGATGCCGTGATTGCGCCCCAGAAATTATTGCCTGGCACATAGAGCCGAGTAGGTGCTACCAATGTCCCGGCGACGTTTGGCAGGAAACCAACATGGAGCGGGCTGAGAAGCTCGAAGCAGATGGGAATGCGTTGCCACATGTCAGGCCGCCGCTTTGGCATGGTAGCGGGCGTATGTCAGTGTCTGTTGCCAGATTCTTTTGACGAAAAGGTAATGGTCGAGATTCTGCGCGACAGTCCGGAGCCACTCGGTCGCTGTAGAGCCACCCGCGAGTGCTGGAAGACCAGCACTCGCGCCGATTTTCCGGAACATCTCAACGAGTTGGGTCCTGTAATCATTAGCTGCCTGTTCCTTCTTCCGTGTCTCCAGGAAGAGCAGCATTCCGTAAGGCCCATTTTCCATGAGCACGCCGAGAGCCTTGGTCGCGATGCCCTCTCGGTCTCCTGAGCCGGATGCGATGGATTGAGCTGTTTCCATGCAAAGCAAATCGAGATTGATCACTCCGCACCTCCGTCCAGGATTTCGATTCTTCCGAACCCACGCGTACCCATACCGCCGACTCCGAGCAGTTTTAAACCGGCGAAACAATCCTTGAGCATCGCTTCTACTGCTGTGTAGTTGGTGTTCCCCCGCCGATCATCGATATAAATCTCCATACGCAGCACTGTTCCACGGGGAATTGCTTCATACGTGAAAAGATGGCCGCCTTTTGCGGCACCCGTTTGGTCATCTATTTCAACCGATGTCCGGACCTCAAGATTGTCGTTTACGAGGTGATGGAAGAGTTTATCAGAAACGGCCACTACGCGATGAGCAAACGAAGAAATCCCCGCGGGCAGCGGTAC
Source organism: Bryobacteraceae bacterium (assembly GCA_030036985.1). Lineage (GTDB taxonomy): Bacteria > Acidobacteriota > Terriglobia > Bryobacterales > Bryobacteraceae > BOG-234. The sequence continues at coordinate 944 of JASHSD010000181.1, read as the reverse complement.
CGGTTTGGCCGGATCGGATTGCAGCAGCATCCATGCGAGATTTACCGGGCTCGTACCGCTGAGCCCCTTCAGCGGTACAACGTTTTCTTCGCTACGGAGCTCAAAGTCATCATCTGGTTTCGTAAGCCGCAAGCGATCCTTCGTTGTGATCCAGATAGTTCCCTGGTTTGAAAGAACGGGAAAGAACACGATCTCGGCATCATAGAAACGAAGCATCCCCTGCGCTTCGGAGTGCCCGAAAACTTCGTTCACGTCCGGCAATTCGGGCCTTTCGGCCTTTGCCATTTCAGCGTAGGCCCGAATGGCGCCCGCGAGCGTTGTGCCAGGTATTTTGGGGATTCCGGTTGCTGGCTCTCGAACAATCGACATATCGACCCGACCGAGGCGATAACCTCCGCTCCCCACGTGAACCGGATCGAGACATCGAGCGAGAAACTGGAGCGGCGCTTTCATGAGGCGGAGAGTCCCCCTTTCAATACATGATCAAAAAGCTCGATCGTGTCGAGCAGCAAGCCATCCTCGCAGGAGTTTTGCAAGAGTCTTTTCGTTTCCTCTGGCAGTCCGGCCCAGCGCCCGGGAGTGAACACATCCTGCAGGACCGCGTTTGCGAACTGCGCGTATACTGGCCGGGCGCGGTCGGGACTGCCTTTCCATTCCTCCAGTTTCGTACTGAGCGCAGATCCGAGCTGACGGCGCTGGGTAGACCCAATTGGCTGAAGGAGGCAGTGTAAATCGAAGAATTCGCTAAGCCTGGAAATCGGTATTGGGCGCGGATGCAGCCAACCGTAGTTAATGCTCGGCCGGCAGGCATCATCGGAATATCGGAGTCTACCGGCGTCCACCGTGCCGCCGAGGAAATCGAAATCGAAGTAGCCTGACTCCAGCCAGTACTTTCGGCCCGCTTCTACCCGTGCAAGGTCGGAAAATCTGTTTCCCCGAGAACC
>JASHSD010000180.1 GCA_030036985.1 Bryobacteraceae bacterium | reverse complement strand
TCGAAGAGCTGTTCTTCGATTTGGCGCTGGATGATCTCACCCGGGCAGCCACGCTGTTTCGGCCGGTCCACGATCAGACCGGCGGTGTGGACGGCTGGGTGTCTCTGGAGGTGTCGCCATTGCTGGCGTTCGACACGGCCAAAAGTCTCGCGGCGGCCCGGGATCTTCACGCGCGCGCGGCGCGCCCCAATCTGTTTATCAAGATTCCCGGCACAAAGGAGGGGCTTCCCGCGATCGAAGAGGCGATCTTCGCGGGTGTGCCGATCAACGTAACCTTGTTGTTCTCGCGCGAGCAGTATCTCGCGGCTGCGAACGCTTACCTCCGCGGGATCGAACGCCGCATCGAGCGTGGCCTCAACCCGGATGTGGGATCCGTCGCTTCGATATTTGTCAGCCGCTGGGATGTCGCGGTGCAGGAAAAAGCGCCTGAATCGTTGCGCGACCAGCTCGGCATCGCAATCGGCAAACGCACCTATAAAGCGTATTGCGAGCTGCTCGCCTCGCCGCGCTGTCAGCGGATTCTGAACTTCGGCGCGCGCCCGCAACGGCTGCTGTGGGCCAGCACCGGAACCAAGGACCCCAAGGCATCCGACGTGCTTTACGTCAAAGCTCTGGCTGCGCCGTTCACCGTCAACACCATGCCGGACAGCACTTTGAAAGCCCTGGCCGATCATGGCGAAATCGGCGCGACTCTGCCCCCGGACGGCGGCGATTGCGAGGACGTTCTTGCTCAGTTCGCCCAGGCCGGAATCGACATCGATGCTCTGGCGGCGCAGCTTCAGGAGGAAGGGGCTAAGTCATTCGTCAAGTCGTGGAAAGATCTTATGGAGGTCATAGAATCGAAGAGCGCCGCGCTTACGCGGGCAAAAGCGAGTTGAAGGAGGAGAATCCGGTCATGGCGTCACTCATAGAAACGGTTCAGGTTCCGGAGCCGCTGACGCGGCGAAAGGCCTGGAAAAAACTGCAAACACACCATCGAAGGATTCAGGACGCGCACCTGCGCGATCTGTTTGCGGACGATCCCCAACGCGGAGAGCGAATGACGGCCGAGGCCGCCGGTATCTTTCTCGACTATTCGAAAAACCGCATCACCGATGAAACCGTGAATCTGCTGATGCAGCTGGCGGAGGAATCCGGTTTACGTTCCCGCATCGATGCCATGTTTCGGGGCGACAAAATCAACGTCACCGAGAAGCGCGCCGTTCTGCATGTCGCCCTGCGGGCGCCGCGGGGAACGTCGATCATGGTCGACGGCCAGGATGTGATCCCGGACGTTCACGCCGTGCTGGACAAGATGACGGATTTCTCCAACCGTGTCCGGAGCGGCGAATGGAAGGGGGCTACGGGCAAGAGGATTCGCAACGTCATAAACGTCGGCATCGGCGGCTCCGACCTCGGGCCGGTCATGGCATATGAAGCCCTCAGGCATTACAGCGACCGCGCCATGACCTTTCGCTTCGTGTCCAATGTCGATGGCACGGATTTGGTAGAGGCCGTACGCGATCTCGATCCGGCCGAAACCCTCTTCATCATTTCGTCGAAAACGTTCACCACGCTGGAGACGATGACCAACGCGCATTCGGCCCGCAAGTGGTCGCTCGCCGGCATGAACGGCGACGAAGGCTCGGTCGCGAAGCACTTTGTGGCTGTGTCCACGAATGCCGCCGATGTCGCCAAATTCGGCATCGATACCGCGAACATGTTTGGTTTCTGGGATTGGGTCGGCGGACGCTACTCCATGGACTCGGCGATCGGTTTGTCAACCATGCTGGCCGTCGGACCCGAAAACTTTCGCGCCATGCTGGACGGTTTCCACCAGATGGATGAGCACTTCCGTACCGCCCCTTTCGAGCAAAACCTCCCGGTGCTCATGGGCCTGCTGTCCATCTGGTACAACGACTTCTTCGGCGCCCAGACGGTCGCGGTTCTGCCTTATGAGCAATATCTCAAGCGCTTTCCGGCTTACCTGCAGCAGTTGACCATGGAAAGCAACGGAAAGCACGTCACTCTCGATGGCGCCGAAGTCACTTATGCAACCGGGCCTGTCTACTGGGGTGAACCAGGCACCAATGGCCAGCACTCTTTCTATCAGTTGATTCATCAGGGAACGCGGCTGATTCCCTGCGACTTCATCGCCTTCAATCAGCCGCTCAACCCGCTGGAACGCCATCACGACCTGCTTCTGGCGAATGTCTTTGCGCAGACCGAAGCGCTCGCCTTTGGCAAGACGCCGGAGCAGGTCAAGGCCGAAGGCACGCCGGATTGGCTTGTGCCTCATCGAGTCTTCGCGGGCAACCGTCCGACGAACACGCTGCTCGCCGATCGGCTGACGCCGGAAAATCTCGGTAAGCTGGTCGCGCTCTACGAGCACAGCGTGTTCACCCAGGGCGCGATCTGGAATATCAACTCATTCGACCAGTGGGGCGTTGAACTTGGAAAGGCATTGGCCCAGCGCATCGTGCCCGAGCTCGAAAGCGAAACGGAACCCGCGCTCAGCCACGACAGCTCGACCAACAATCTGATACGTCGGTACCGCAAAGGCAAGGAGTAGACGATGCAACTCGGAATGATCGGTCTCGGACGAATGGGAGCCAACATGGTGCGTCGGCTTCTCAAAGCCGGGCATCAGTCGACTGTCTTCGACATGTCGCCAAACGCGGTGGAGGAATTGGTTCGCGAGAAGGCGACAGGGAGTTCCTCACTGCGGGACCTCGTATCGAAGCTGAACAAGCCGCGGGCAATCTGGCTGATGGTGCCCGCGGCGGCGGTGGACGAGACGATCTCTAACCTCCTGCCATACCTTGAGCCGGAAGACATTCTTATCGACGGCGGCAATTCTTACTACGTGGATGACATACGGCGCGCAAAGGAACTGACCGGGAAGCGGATTCACTACGTCGATGTAGGAACAAGCGGCGGCGTCTGGGGCCTGGAGCGCGGCTACTGCATGATGATCGGCGGCGAGACTGACACAGTGAAACATCTCGACCCGATCTTCGCGGCGCTGGCGCCGGGCACGGGCGATATACCGCGCACTCCCGGACGCGAAAAGCTTGACGGCACCGCCGAGCAGGGTTATCTGCACTGCGGCCCCAGCGGCGCCGGCCACTTCGTCAAGATGGTCCACAACGGCATTGAGTACGGCATTATGGCCGCTTATGCCGAAGGTCTTGGTGTTCTGCGCAGCGCCAATGTGGGAAAGCGGGCGGGCGTCATCGATGCCGAAACCACGCCGCTGCGCGATCCGGAGCTTTACCAGTATGATCTCAATCTGCGCGACGTCGCCGAGGTGTGGCGCCGGGGCAGCGTGATCGCGTCCTGGCTGCTGGATCTTACCGCGGCCAGTCTGGTGAAGGACCCCACGCTGTCTCAGTTTGCCGGGCGCGTCTCGGATTCGGGCGAGGGCCGCTGGACCATCAAGGCCGCAACCGACGAGGCGGTTCCCGTACCCATTCTTTCCGCCGCGCTCTACCAGCGTTTCAGCTCTCGCGGCGAGGCCGACTATCAGGACAAGCTTCTCTCCGCGATGCGCTACGGCTTCGGCGGCCATCTGGAGAAGACAGCACGTGGTTAGGACACGTGTGGCGCACCGAGACTCATCTCGGCGCCTGCCTTACGTAGACCACTCCCTTGTGGTCATGGCTCAGAAGCCCGTTCCGAGCCGCGCGCGCAAGCAAGCGG
>JASHSD010000179.1 GCA_030036985.1 Bryobacteraceae bacterium | reverse complement strand
TCCCCGATCTCGAGGCGGACGCGTCGATGGCTCTGCTCGATCATCATGCGTTCGCCATCGCCGAGCGGGCACACGATCTTTCCGATGGCGCGTGTTTCGTCGAGACAGCCAACCGCTATTTGTTCGGCGAACTGGGATTTCGCGGGAATCAGAACGATTATTACAACCCGGAGAACTGCTGTCTGAATCGGGTGCTGGAGACAAAGCTCGGCATTCCGATCACGCTGTCGATCATCTATATCGAAATCGGCCGCCGTCTGGCCAAGCCGGTGAGCGGCGTGGGGCTGCCGCGCCATTTCGTCGTGCGTTACGACGATCCGGCGTATTCGGCGATCATCGATCCGTTTCACGGCGGGACCATCCTCGACGCGGCGCAGTGCTGCCGTCTGGCGCAGGTGGAAACGCTCGACGAGGGAATGCTCGATGCGGTCGACCGCAGACAAATCGCCATGCGATTGATCAATAATCTGCGGGGCATTTACTTCAGCCGGCACGATGGCGCGAAGGCCCTGCAGGTGCTCGATCTGCTGATCGAAGCCGCGCCGGACAGCGCCGAGGAACACAAACAGAGGGCGGTTGCGCTGCTACAGCAGCATCGGATACCGGAGGCGTTCGCCGCTTTCAAACGGTACCTCGATCTTTCGCCCGACGCGCCCGACCGCGAGCGGATCGAAGAGCAGATGCGCAATATCGCGTTCTGGATCGCTTCGCGCAATTAACAGCTGTCCGCGCTACTCTGCCTTGAGCAAACACTTCGCGAGATTCAGACGCCGCTGCCGGTCATCGAGCCCGTCGGTTCCTCCGTTGATCGCCTGCGTAATCTGCAGGATCTTATCGGCGTCGGCCAGGGCGTTCAGATTGTGGACGGACCAGAACCATCCGGAGCAGTTCGCGGCGAGAGTCGGGTCTGTGGCCAGAAGGTCGGGGTTATTGCCGGTCACGAAATCGCGTCGGCAGGCGTTGCCGAACGAGGTGTAGTTGGCGCGTCCCGTCACTTGAATCAGGCCGCGGCCTTTGAAACGCTCGCCGTCGCCCGGTTCTGTGTTGCCCAGTTCCAGGCGCCCTTCATACTGTTGACCGCTTGAAAGTTCAGCCGTATAGTGCAGGCTGCCGCTTTCACGTCCCAACTGGGCCAGAAAATGCGCCTGGCGCAAAGGAGTGTTGATGCTGTTAATCGCCATGGCCGTTGTCAGCGGGTCCATGTACAGGAGGGCCAGCGCCGAAGTCGAAAGCGGCATCACAATCTGAAGGGTGAGCGCATCCAGAGTTCCGGTGACCGCCGTCATCAACGAATTCCATGTCGGGCCGGACGGCTCCACCACGCCGGGGCGATCGCCGGCCGGCGCCGCAATCGCCTGCTGAAACTTCTGTATGGCCGCGGCGGTGCCAGGCCCGAACACGCCGTCCTCGGTAAGGAAGGATATTCCCGGGAGACGCGACAGATTCAGGTTAATGAGAGCTTGAATGAGAACGACATCGTCCGGTTGATTCGCCGCGCCTTGGCCTACTGGTTGAGAGATCGGCATGGTGGGTGAGTGTACCACATCGTTCTTCGCCTCGGGCGAAATGTGATGGCGGAGCCGTAGACTGGCCGGCGACGTGTCCCCGACGAGCGATCGCTCCCTCATCACGGTCGCGGCTCGGTACGGATGCCTTTTGTCGGCACAGATGCCATCAGCCGATGGCGACTGACCTGCTCGATGATGAGTAAGGAGCATGGGTATGGTGGAACTTCCATTCACGGACCGCGTGGAGGCGGGCCGGCTCCTCGCGCGGGGACTGTCCCGGCGCCAGATCGGAAACGACGCCGTGGTGCTCGCGCTGGCGCGCGGCGGCGTTCCCGTCGGATTCAGCGTGGCGGACCGTCTGCATCTGCCTTTGGATGTGATTGTTGCGCGCAAGCTCGGGGTGCCCTGGCAGCCCGAACTGGCCATGGGCGCCATCGCCGGGACGGCGCGGATTCTGGACAGCCGCATGATCGTGGAACTCCGCATTTCGGACGAAGATATCGAGGAAATCGTCAGCCGGGAGCAGTCGGAAATGCGCAGGCGCGAGCATCTCTACCGCGGAGGCAGTCCGCCGCTCGACCTCAACGGCCGAACCGCGATTCTGGTGGACGACGGCTTGGCGACGGGCAGCACGATGCGAGCCGCGGTTGAGCACGCGCGGACGCTTCAGGCCGCGAAGGTGATGGTTGCGGCGCCCGTCGGCTCCGTGCAGGCCTGCGCGCGGCTCCGCAAAGAAGCGGACGACGTGGTGTGTCTGGCCACGCCCGAATTCTTCTATGCGGTGGGCGAATGGTACCGCGATTTCCGGCAGGTGAGCGATACGGAAGTCCAAAACCTGCTGGCGGAGATCCGCCACAAGATCGAGTCCGTGAACGCCGTATGATTCTTTTCGCGGCTCCTGAGTTCGAACGCATGGGAGCCACATTGCGTGAGTCGGCGCCCCACCTGATCCCCGGCGGTTTTCACGCCGGCAGGTTTCAGAACTGCGAATTGTATATCGGGCTCGATACCGCGCCCGCGGGGGAGGAATGCGTAATCCTTGGGTCGATTTCCCCACCCGACGAGCGGCTGCTGACGATGCTGCTGCTGGCGCACACGCTGAGGAAAGAAGGCGCGAGACGCGTCACGGGCGTTTTTCCCTACCTTGCCTATTCGCGTCAGGACAAGAACAAATCAGGCGAGAGCCTGGCCGCCGCATGGACCGGGTCGATGGCGTTCGCCGCCGGATTCGACCGCGTTCTGACCGTCGACGTGCACAGTCCGGAAGACGAACGGCTCTTCGAAGTGCCGTTGCTTTCGATTTCTCCGGCAGCCCTCTTCGGAGCCGCCATCGGCGAATACGGTCTGGCCGGAGCGACCATCGTCGCGCCGGATGAGGGAGCTATTCCTCGCTGCGAAGCGATTCGCGCCGCCGCGGGACTGCCGTCCGCGCCCATCCCGTGGTTGGAGAAACGTCGCGGGGAAGCGGGAATCGAGCACATGCGCTTCATCGGCGAAGTGGGCAATCAGGCGCTGCTCGTCGACGACATTCTGGATACCGGCGCCACGCTGGTTTCGGCCTGTCGGAAGATCTTTCAGGCGGGCGTGGAGGATATCCAGATCATGGTCACGCACGGGCTGTTCACCGGAAACGATTGGGAGCAGCTATGGCTTTACGGCGTCAGCCGGATCTTCCGCACCGATACGGCGCCGGCGCCGATTGAGGCAGTCGGCGATAAACGTATCGTCACACTTTCGGCCGTGCCGCTTCTGGCGGAGGCTCTGATGCCATAGACCGCCCGATTCCAAGGCGTTTGTAGTAGTAAAAGCCCCACGAATCAATTGCTTGTCAAACCTGCACGGTGATACTATTCTGACGTTCAAAGGGGAGCGCTTCGCATGCAGGCGAGTGATGTTTCCAACACAAATACTTCCGCGCCGGTGGGGAGGCAGTCCGGGTTTGAGGCGCGCGTGCTGCGCCGGTTGTTGCAAAAGGTCGATCCCCTTCCCGTCCGGCTGGTTCTGGGCAGCGGCACAACGGTGTCGCCCGACAATCGCGCGCCGCGGTTCACGCTCTGGATGCGCGA
>JASHSD010000178.1 GCA_030036985.1 Bryobacteraceae bacterium | reverse complement strand
GGCGACTCACCACAATGTTTATCGAGTCGTCCACTGGGATGCACATTCCCGCACTATCACCGGGTCCAACCATCCGAGCGGCGGCGCCGCTTCCGTTGCCGATCCCCGACTCGATGGGGTGCGTCACAACAATGTGCTCAGAGTCATCGACTGGGATAAGAACTCGCAAGCAGTCACGGGCGGCCAGAGCCCGACAGCGGGTGGGTTAGCCGTGGCCGACCCGCGCGGTGGGCTGAACAACGATTCTGGAAAATACAAAGTCACGCCTTGGGACGCCGCATCAGGCTGCGTTATCGCCGGTAATGATCACGGCGCATACGGTGCAGCAGATCCGAGATGGCGCGAGCGGACTGAACATTATTTAACCGGCGGCCATTATGGTGTCGTTCCTTGGGATTCTCCGACCGGAGCGGTTTCCGCTTCCGCTCAATGCGACAACGGACGCTGGTCTGTCGCTGATCCGAGAATGCCGGAGCCGGACGAAAAGCTCATCACGATAATTCGCGCGCTCGACGGCACATGGCATCGCCCGTTCACGACTATGGAACTGGCCGCCCTGCAATCCCTGATGGACCCGGAGGAGACGCTCGAACTCGACGGGCTATCAGACAGCGCTTGGCGCGAGCGCATCGGAAATGCAGTCCCGCCGGAAGCTGCCGCCGCAATCGCCGGCGTCATGGGCACAACTCTACTGCTCGCGTGGTCGGGCGAGACGTTCATGCTCAGCAGCATGCCCATATAGCATATGCCCGGCGGTGCATGGCCGATTGCTTCCGTCGCGGGGAATATCCGTTAGCCTCCCACCTTCTCTATACGCAACCCGGCGTTCTGGACGACGACATTCCGTCAGAGCGCAAGCTCGGAATTGAGGCGGGGATCGCGTGGGGTTCGCACGCGAACGCCACTGTCGTCTATACCGACATGGGAATTTCACCCGGCATGCGCCTTGGCATCAACTCCGCGCAGATGCAAAGGCGTCCCGTTGAGTATCGAACCCTTGCAGGAGTAGCGTCATGACAAGCCATGTTGACAAGGCGAACCCGCCTCCGGCCCGCGACAACTTCAATACAGCCAGAACTGAGGAAACGACAAACACCTGGCTCACGCCACTCGCTCTGATTCAGGCGCTCGGGCCGTTCGATCTCGATCCGTGCTGTCCGCCGGTGATGCCGTGGCGCACAGCCGCCGAAATGCATCATTTTCCTGACATGGGCTGCGGCTTATCGCGGGAATGGAGCGGCAGGGTCTTTTTGAACCCACCGTATGGCGAGCACACCTTCAGATGGATGCGCAAGTTCGCCGAGCACAAACACGGCATCGCCCTGATCTTCGCGCGCACCGATACGAAGGGATTCCACGACCACGTATTTAGCAGCGCCCGCGCAATTTACTTCCTGAAAGGGCGCGTCAAATTTCACCGGGAGGACGGCTCGTGTCCGAAGAACGGACCAGCCGCGCCGAGTTGCCTTGTGGCGCATACGGAGGAAGACGTAGCCTCGATTCTGGCGTCCGGCATAGCGGGTTCACTCGTGAGGCCGTCGTGAACGTCTCCTGCTCTGCCTGCCCCTTTAATCCGGTATGTGGTATCGGCCCGGCCTTAATGACGCTTCCTTTATCTCGTAAGATGTGGATCTTCCCATTCCTTGTTGCACGACACTGTGTTCCGGACAAACGAAACTGAAAATACCCGGTGCCTGCATGCGGCTCTTGAACCGGAGCGGCATCAGCTTTCTACCATTCGCAAAACAAGTCGGGCAGAACGGCCCATCGTCTCCCTCCCCATCGGCCCCTTTCTTCCACCTGACGGACTCTCGCATCGGATACATGGATTCCGCGCTAAGCTCGTCCTGCAGGTTGTGATTTTGTTCCTTGAGGCTCTGGTTTTCTTGGAACAGTTCGGCGACCGTTTTCTGGACATCCGCCATTCGCTGCTGAAGCTCGATGATTTTCTGATTCGCTTCGACGCTGTTGGTTTTGTTCGCCAGACCGATGACAGATCCTGCGGCATTAATCAGTGCGGTGATGCTGCTGAGATCGCTAATGGGCATGAGATGTTAATTTCCCGCGTAGCCTCCGGGGGCCGCTCACGCCTCCGACTCTTGCTGGCTGTACGTTTCGATGATTCTCTTCAACGTCCGCTGCTGGTAGGGTGATACCTCATTTGCGCCGTCAAATTCGCCGTCCGCAGTCGCTTTTCCCCAGTACCTGCGGGCCTCCTCGTAATGTGGGATCGTCAGCCGCCGTAGTAATTCGGTGAATTCCTCGGGGCTGCTAAACCATGGCCCTCTGTCTGAGGAATCGACTTGGCCCGCATGTATGAAGGCAAGCAGGCTCGCCATACCGTTTTCGCCCACGTATCGCTCAAGCGGCATGTCGGAACGCTTCGGAGATCGGCCATATTGATACACCCTTCCCCGTACCCCTTTTCCTTTTTGTTGTTCGGCGCGAACGGCGCATGATGAACGATGCGGAATCCATGAGCCCGGTGCTCATCGTCTCGCAACCATTCGAGATAGCCCTGTTCAGGGCTCTCGA